>NZ_JBYCLC010000213.1:0-5243 GCF_057473685.1 Mycobacterium sp. TH-M116
GGGCCAACCAAATCCAGGCCTGTGGGCTGCCCGGCGCCCGCTGAACACCCCACGGTCATGCGACCCGTGTGACGTAGGTGCCTTTGTGATGTAAGTGGTGGTGCGCTGACGCGCCGGACGGCCGATGCCCTCGGCGATGGCGGCCAATTCCGCCGCGCTCTTCGACGATCCGTGTTCCGAACCCGCCATCCGTGAGATCGTCTCCTCCATCAGCGTGCCGCCCAGATCGTTGGCGCCGCCGTTGAGCATCACCCGCGTGCGCTCGACGCCAAGCTTGACCCAGCTGGTCTGGATGTGCGAGATGCGGCCGTGCAACATGATTCGCGCGAGCGCATGCACCGCGCGGTTGTCGCGATGGGTGGGTCCGGGACGGGCCGCGCCGGCCAGGTACAACGGCGAGTTCTGGTGCACGAACGGCAACGGCACGAACTCGGTGAAACCGCCGGTGCGATCCTGGATGTCGCGCAGCACGTTCAGGTGGGCAACCCAGTGGCGCGGGTTGTCGACGTGCCCGTACATCATGGTCGAGGAGGATCGCAGGCCCACTTCGTGCGCGGTGGACACGATCTCGATCCACAGCGACGTCGGCAGTTTGCCCTTGGTGAGCACCCAGCGCACTTCGTCGTCGAGGATCTCGGCCGCGGTGCCGGGTATCGTATCGAGCCCGGCTTCGCGCAGGCTGACCAGCCATTCGCGAATACTCAGCCCGCTCTTGGTGACACCGTTGGCGATCTCCATCGGGGAGAACGCATGCACGTGCATCGAGGGCACCCGGCCCTTGACGGCGCGCACCAGCTCGACGTAACCGGTCACCGGCAGCTCGGGGTCGATGCCACCCTGCATGCACACCTCGGTGGCGCCCTGCACGTGCGCCTCCCAGACCCGGTCTGCGACCTCGTCGGTGGACAGCGAATACGCGTCCGCGTCCCCCTTGCGCTGAGCGAAGGCACAGAACCGGCAGCCGGTGTAACAGATGTTGGTGAAGTTGATGTTGCGGTTCACCACGAAGGTCACGTCGTCGCCGACCGCGTCACGACGCAACGAGTCGGCCAGTGCCGCAACCGCTTCCAATGCCGGGCCGTCGGCGGTGGCCAGGGCGAGGTACTCGCCGTCGGTGCAGGCCGCGGGATCGCGCTCCGCGGACCGCAGCGCGGCGAGCACGTCGGTGTCGATACGCTCGGGAGCCCGCGCGGCCAGCTCGTGTACGTGCGCCCGGATCGATTCCCAGTCGCCGAAGGCACTGTCGAGATCGCTGCGGGCCTGCGCGTTGCGGCCCGCGGTGTCGATGGTCGCGTGGAGGTCGGTCCGACCCGAGGACTCCACGTCGTCAGGCTCCTGCCAGGGCAGACCCACCGGATTGACGTCACGGGCCAGGCCGGTCGCCGGGTCGGCCAGCGCCAGCACGTGTCTGCGCACCCGCGGATCGATCCAGGCCGCTCCCGCCTGCACGTATCTGGGCTGGGCGGTCAGCCGTTGCGTCAGGTCATACCCGGACTCCGCGGTGACGGCGGCCAGTTCTTCCAAGGCGGGCCAGGGCCGTTCGGGGTTCACGTGGTCGGGCGTCAGAGGCGAGACGCCGCCCCAGTCGTCGACGCCGGCGGCGATCAGCGCGTGGCACTCCTGGCGCGAGACCAGGTTGGGCGGCGCCTGGATACGCATGCCCGGGCCCAGCACCAGCCGCGCAACCGCCACCGTCGCGAGGTAATCCTCGATCCCGGCATCGGGCACCGCGGCCATCACGGTGTGTTGCTTGGCGCGGAAGTTCTGCACGATCACCTCTTGGACGTGCCCGAACTCCTTGTGCAACTTGCGAATCGCGTGCAAGGTGTCGGCACGTTCGGCCAGGGTCTCGCCGATACCGACCAGCAGACCGGTGGTGAACGGAATGGACAGGCGCCCCGCGTCGGTCAGCGCGCGCAGCCGCACCACCGGATCTTTGTCCGGACTGCCGTAGTGGGCAAGGCCTCTGGTCTCGAACAGTCGCCGCGACGTCGTCTCCAGCATCATGCCCATCGACGGCGCGACCGGCTTGAGCCGTGACATCTCCGACCAGCTCATGACGCCCGGGTTCAGGTGCGGCAGCAGCCCGGTCTCCTCCAGCACCCGGATCGACATCGCCCGCAGGTAGGACAGCGTGGAGTCGTAGCCGCGCTCCCCCAGCCACTCTTTGGCCTCGGGCCATCGATCCTCGGGCCGGTCACCGAGAGTGAACAGCGCTTCCTTGCAACCGAGTTCGGCCCCGCGCCGGGCGACTCGGAGAATCTCGTCCGGCTCGAGATACATTCCGGCGCCCCGGGCGCGCAGTTTGCCCGGCGCGGCGACAAAGGTGCAGTAGTGGCAGCTGTCGCGACACAGGTGCGTGACCGGGATGAATACCTTGCGCGAATACGTGATCGGCAGCCGGCCGTCGGGCCCGCGCCGTCCCGCCGACTGCAGGCCCGCGTCGCGGACCCGCGACGCGCTCGAGCACAAGTCGGCCAGGGCATCCCCGCGGGCGGTCATCGCGACCGCCGCCTCCTCCACGTTCAGCGCAACGCCGTCCCGGGCCCGACGCAACACCCTCCGCAGCGCTGATGCGCCCGCCTGGGGCACGACGATGGGGCTGGGCAGCACGGTGGGCTCTTGGCCCGGAGTCAACGGCACCTTGCTGTAACTTCCCCACGTTCGAATTTCATCCGCGCGTCCCAACACGAGTCCCTGGGCAACGGTGCCATATGCGCAACACTAGCGCCAGGCTGCCGCCTGCCGGCGTTCGACCGTCCCCAACGCGACGTTGCACGCGCGCACGGACGCAGGCGTTTTGCCGACGTCCCGGCCCGCCGGCCCCGATCGGGTTACGATCCCAGAAAATCCGTTGCCGGCAACCCCGATTGCCGGACAGCAAAACCTGGAGGCTGCGCGGTGTCTTTCGTGCTGGCGGCGCCGGATGCGCTGGTCAGCGCGGCATCGGATCTGGCCGGCCTCGGGTCGACGATCAGCACCGCCAACGCCGTCGCGGCACCGCCCACGACCGGTGTCCTGGCCGCCGCCGCCGACGAGGTGTCGACGCAGATCGCTGCCCTGTTCTCCCACCATGCGGTGGAGTATCAGCAGCTCAGCTCGCAGGTGTCGCAGTTTCACCAGCGGTTCGTCCAGGCGCTGACCGAGGCGGCGAACGCGTACGCGTCCGCGGAAACACGCGCGGCGCAGACCCTGGTGAACGCGGTCAACACGCCCGCCGAGATAGTGCTGGGACACCCGCTGATCGGAACCGGGTCCGGCTGGATGACCGCGGGCGGCGCGGCCGGACTGCTCGGCACCGGAGCCGGGCTTTTCGGCGGCGACGCTGCCGCAGCAACGCAGGCGGCCGCCGCATTGCTTGCGCCGGCAGCGATCACCGGGGCCGCGTCGGTCCCGGCCGCCAACATACTGGCGCCGCTGGGCACCGCGATCGAGAACGCCTACCTTGCCGTCGAGCCGTGGGTGGCATACGGCTTTGACCTGGTCTCATATGGAGTCCGATGGCTGTTCTTGATCGGCATCCTGGCACCGCAGATCAACTACTTCTACTATCTGTTCGAGCCCATGGTTCGTGGCGTCCTGTTCAATACGATCGACTTCCTCGACGGGACAGTGAGTTTCACCCAGGGGTTGAACAACATCTATGCGGCCACCACGGCCTCGATCAACCAGTTCGTCACCACCGAGACCAACTGGTTCCACAGCCTGTTCCCCCCACTCCCGCCGATCGGGACGAACCTGCCGTAATCCTCAGACGTGTGAGGTCCTCAGCCGTGTGGGCCGCGCCGCCACAACACCCACGCCGGCGGCGTCACCCCCAGCACCATCAACAACAGCGCCCCGTAGCGCATCAGGCCCTCGCCCCCGAGGATCACGTCGTCCGCAGGGCCACCCATACTGATGAACGCCACGGTGATCAGCCACGTCCACAGCGGCACCGCCGCCACCCGCGGAGACCTCGCCCACAAGCCGGCGGCCCACACCAGGGCAGCGTTGACAAGCCCACTGATCAGCCCGCTGACGGGAAAGGGGACAACGCCGACATAGGAAGGCAGCAGCAGTGCTCCGGCCAGTGCGGACAGGACGCCGTCCACGGCCAGCAGCATCAGGACGACCATGCGAACAGCTGAGTCTGCGGCGCCGCCGTCCTCGCCCGCGGCGCTCGGCCTGGTTGCGATCAGGTCGGGACGCTGTCGACCTGGGAGAGGATCGAACCGATGACCCATTGAAAGCTGTCGAGCCGGTCCTGCCAGTGCTGCATATTAGGGTCCATGTCAGGGTCCATGCGAATTCCTTCCGTGGGGCGCCTGCGGGGAAGCCTACCGCGTCAGGCCGCAGTGAAACCAAGCCCTGCAAGCAGATCCGTTTCCCAACCGCGCTCGTCACGTTCGCCCGCGGCGCCGGCGGCCAGCACGTAGTGCTCGTCGGCGGCGATCGGCAGCGCGATGTTGTTGGACAGGGCGCAGGCCCGGCCGGTCGGCCCCAGGTCCACCTGGGTGGCGTGCGCGGCGAGCGCGGCCCGCTTCGCGGCCCACCCCTGCGGGCCGGCCTCGACGACGGCGTCGATGTCCGAGTCGGCATACCCGAAGGCGAATCCCTCGTCCGGCGGGATCACCCAGTGCGGTTGCACATCCTGCGGCCGCAGTGCGTCCCGGGCCGCCCGGAAAGCGCTCAGGGCGAACACCGACCAGTAGAACTTCGGCACCTGCCATGGAGTACCCGGATACTGGGCCGCGGCGGAACCGGCTTCGGCCACGGCGGCGGTCGTCACAGTGTGGGTGTGGACGTGGTCGGGGTGGCCGTAACCCCCCTCGGGGTCATAGGTCACGACGACGTGCGGGCGCATGTCGCGGATGACGGCGACCAATGACCCGACGGCCTCACGCTCGTCGGCGTCGATGAACCGCTGGTGCCGCCGCTTTGCGGTGCCGGCCATACCCGAGTCCCGCCAGCGGCCGGCGCCGCCGAGATAGGTGGGTCCGCCGACGCCCAGCGCCCGCAGTGCGGCGGTCAGCTCAGCGACCCGGTAGCCACCGAGCTGGTCGGCGCGATCGACGGCCAGCCCGGCCCACTTCTCGCCGATCACCTCGCCCTCCTCGCCGAGCGTGCAGGTGACCACGCCCACCTCCGCCCCGCGAGCGGCGTAATGGGCGATGGTGGCGCCGGTGCCGATGGTCTCGTCGTCGGGGTGCGCGTGGACGAACAGCAGCCGCGGGGACTCAGGCATGCACGCACCCTACCGT
>NZ_JBYCLC010000214.1:0-27286 GCF_057473685.1 Mycobacterium sp. TH-M116
TCGCCTTGTTGGCCCACACCTTGCCGGAACCCAGCCGGGCGCCCCTACCGATGCCGGCATTGACGACGACGCGGTCGATGCCGCCCAGCTCGTCGGAAAGCTCGCCGAAGACCTTGGGCACCTGCTCGTGGTCGTTGACGTCGAGCGCCGCGACCGCAATCGTGACTCCCGGATACTGTTGTGCGAGTTCGTTTTTCAACTCGTCGAGCCGCTCGGTACGACGGGCGCACAGCGCCAGGTCGCGCCCCTTGGCCGCGAAGGAACGTGCCATCCCGGCACCCAGGCCGGAACTGGCTCCCGTGATGAGGATCTTCTGACGAGTCACCCGGGCAGCATAGCGACTACTTCAGCAGCCGCGACATGCGGCGGTCGGCCAGCACCTTGCCACCGGTCTGGCAGGTCGGGCAGTACTGAAACGCCTTGTCCGCGAAAGACACTTCGCGGACGGTGTCGCCGCACACGGGGCACGGCAGGCCGCTGCGGGCATGCACCCGCAGCCCGGAACGCTTCTCGCTCTTCAGCATCGCGGCGCCCTGGCCGACGGAGCGCCTCACCGCGTCCGTCAGGACCGACACCATCGCGTCGTGCAGGGCGGCAACCTGTTCGCCGGTGAGCTTCCCCGCCGTCGCGAACGGCGACATCGTGGCGACGTGCAGGATTTCGTCGCTGTAGGCGTTGCCGATGCCGGCGATCACCTTCTGGTCGGTGATGACCGTCTTGATCCGGCCGGTGTTGCCGGCCAGCAACCCGGCCAGGTCCTCGGGACCCAGTTCCAGCGCATCCGGGCCCAGGGTGGCGATGCCGGGCACCGCCTTCGGGTCCTCGACGAGCCACACGGCCAGCCGCTTCTGGGTGCCGGCCTCGGTGAGGTCGAAGCCCGGCGCCTTCGGGCACTTCTTCAGTCTGCCGCCCTCAGCAAATAGGTGTCCATGATCCAGCCGTGCCGCGCGCGGGCCTGCCTACGCACGGCCGCGATGCGCGCACCGACCTCGCCGACCGTCCCGGCCATCAACAGCTCGTCGCCCGTCCCGAGATAGGCGCCCCACCAGATCCGGGTCTGTGCCGGACATGCCTGAAAGGAGCAGTCGGCGTCGAGCATCACCACCGCCGAGCCCGACATGGGATGCTCGCGCAGCCGCCTGCCGGTGGTGAGCAGGACCGGTTCGCCGACCTCGTTGAGCGGGATGCGGTGCCGGGCCGTCAGCGCCTGCACGGCGGTGATGCCCGGGATGACGTCGAAGCTGAACTCGACGTCGGCCGCGACCGCGTCCAGGATCCGCAGCGTGCTGTCGTACAGCGACGGGTCCCCCCACACCAGGAAGGCCCCGACGCCGTCGGGGCCCAGTTCCTCGCGAATCGCTGCCGACCAGATGCGGGTGCGGGCCGCATGCCAGTCCGCCACGGCCTCCCGATACTCGCCGTCGGCGGCGCGCTTCGGGTCGGCCAGCTCGACGAAGCGGTAGCCCGGCTCGCGGATGAACCGCGCACAGATGTCCCGGCGCAGGGCCACCAGGTCGCTGTTGCGTTCCCCTTTGTCCATCGCGAAGAACACCTGCGTGTGGTTGAGCGCGTCGATCGCCTGGACGGTGACGTAGCCGGGATCTCCGGCGCCGATCCCGATGACGTGAATATGGCGGCCCAATAGACTCTCCTGACGCGTCGTGGCTGGGACCAAGATTGCCGATCGACACCACAAAGATCTAGTCGGGACCTCAAGTACCCAGTACCATGAGTATTGACTATGTGTTTGCGACCCCTACCGTCTGTAGCACCGAAGGGAAGCCGGCGATGAGCAGTGCGGTGAAATCAGGCACGCCGAGTCGGGAAGAGTTCGCGGAGCGGTTGTTGAAGGGCTCGGTCAGGAAGTCCTACGAACCCGTCGTGGACATCGATTGGGATGCGCCGCTGGACCCGGACAAGTTCTTCCTGCCGCCGCGTTTCGTGTCCCTGTACGGGACGCCGATGTGGGACGAGATGACCCGCGAGCAACAGATCGAGCTGTCCCGACAAGAGCTGGTCAACACGTTGTCGGCGGGCATCTGGTTCGAGAACATGCTCAACCAGTCGTTGCTGCGCACCATCGTGCACGAGGACCCCACCAGCTCCTCGACGCACTACAAGCTGACCGAACTCGGCGACGAGACCCGACACATGGTGATGTTCGGCAAGGCGATCGAACGCATCGGCGCCAAACCGGTGCGCCCGCGGCTCTGGCACCGGATGATCATCAACACCTTGCCGCTGGCCTTCCAGTACGGCTCGATGCTGTGGGTGGCCGCCCTGATCGGCGAAGAGATCTTCGACTCGCTGCAGCGGCAGATGATGGACGACCCGGAACTGCAACCGATCATCCAGCGGCTCATGCGCATTCACGTCACCGAAGAGGCGCGCCACATCCAGTTCGCCCGCGACGGCGCCCGCAAGCGGGCGCAGACGATGCCGCGGGTCAACAGATGGTTCATGGCCAACATCAACGGGCTGGGCGGGTATTTCTTCCGCTACCTGTTCACCAACCCGATCCCCTACGCCCGCACCGGCCTGGACGCCAAGCGGGCACAGGCGATCGCGCGCAGCAGCGAGCACAGGCACCAGGTGCAGGTGTCGGGCTTCGCCCCGCTGGCGGCCTTCCTCAACGAGGCGGGCCTGTTCGGTCCGCTGGCGCGCCGCGGATGGAAGCGCACCAGGTTTCTGTGACGCACCAGCCCGACCGCCGCGTCGCCGTCGTCGGCGCGGGTGGCGCCGTCGCGGCGCTGACGGCCGTCGGGGTCACCGACATCCTCGAACTGGACGCGGACCGCGTGGTCAGGTCGGCCTTCGACGAGGCGAGCTCCACGTGGTCGCTGCGGACGGCCACCGGCGAGGTGGTGCGGGCCCGTGTCGTCATCACCGCTCGCGACGCCCTGCTTGTCCCATGGGTGCCGCAGCTGGCGGGGCGACACCTGTTCGGCGGGCTGTCGCTCTCCGCCGCCGGGTGGGACCCCGATTTCGACCCGGCCGGAAAACGCATCGCGTTCATCGGCGCCGACTCCGCTGCCGGCCACCACATCGAGCGGCTGGCCCGATCGGCGGCGGTCACCGTCTTCGCGTACGCGCCGCGCCGCATGGTCGCCGAGCTGCCACTGCCCTCAACTCGCGCCACACGCTGGTTGGGCCGCCGGCTGCGGCCGGGCGCCACCGGCGGCCCGCCGGGGCCCACGCTGGTGCGATCCGCGATCAGCACGATGACCGCGTCGGGCATCCGCACCCGCGACGGCGTCGACCATCCCGCTGACGCCGTCGTCTACGGCACCGGGTTCGCCATCGGCGGCCGCGTCGCCGACGAGGCACTCGTGGGCGCCGGCGGATCGACTATCCGGCAGGCCTGGAACGACGGCATGGAGCCCTACTTCGGTGTCGCCGTGCACGGATTCCCCAACTACTTCGTCCTCGGCGGGCCCGACACCGGTGCGCAGGCGCGCTACGTCGCCCAGTGCGTGCGACTGCTGGGCGAGGGCGGCGCGAACCGCATCGAGGTGCGGCGCAGCAGCCAGCAGGTGTTCAACGAGCGCGTCTACGTCCGGGCCGCGCAGCCCCATCCGGTGCCGCGGGCATTCACCCTGTCGACGGGGTGCGCGCGCGAGCAACGGGAGAGCTACGACGGCGCGGCGACGTTGACGCTCGCCGGCGTCCCCCACCCGGTACGCGTCCGGCTTGCGGGCCGCCTGGATCCCATCGACGGTCGATACCACTGGCAGGGAACGGTTTTCGGTTCCCCGTCCCAGCCTCTGCCCGACCACGCCCTCCGGCGGGCGCGGACGGCCACCCTGACCGTCGGTGAGCGCAGCGCGCCGACCCGCATCATCGAGAAGACCCCCTGGGGCACTCACTCGATCGCCGGGGTCGGCAACCCGCCGTACCCGCTCGGCGGAGGCTGAACCGGCTGATCCGGTTGACCTCTGCCCGGTCAACAGAATGCCCACATTTCAATCACGATCGGGACAAGCCTGCCCACGTGTCCTCGAATCTCGGCTCGCCGTCGGCGACGATGACGCTGTGATGCGGAACGGGTGGCTACGGTGAGTGTGCTGACCCGGTCGCCGGCTTCGCTGATCGTCGCCGGGCGCATGAACCAGTCGGTGGCGGTCCTGACCGTTGACGGCGTGCTCGACGCCGCCAACTCGGCGGCGCTTCGCGACACCATCGTGCGGACCACCCGCGACGAGACGTCCGCAGTCGTTGTCGACGTGAACGCTCTGCACGTGCCCACGGAATCGGCATGGACGGCACTCATCGGAGCGCGCTGGCAGCTTCATCCCCGGGCCGCCGTCCCCATCGCGCTGGTCTGTGCTCAGCGCGCCAGCCGGGACGCCATCGAACGCACCGGCGTGGCCCGCCTGATGCCGGTGTCATCAAGTGAGAACGGCGCGATGAGAGCGCTCGGGCGCTGCGCCCGCCACACCGTCCGGCGTGCCGACGCCCAGCTGAGTTCCAACCTGACCAGCCTTGGGGAGTCACGCCGGCTGGTCCGCGAGTGGCTGACCGCGTGGTCGCAGACCGCGCTCCTCCCGGTCGCGCTCGTGGTGGTGAACGTGTTCGTGAAAAACGTGCTGGAACACGCCGCAAGTGTGCCGGTTCTGCGCGTCGAGTGTGACGGAACCACGTCGATCATCGCGGTCTCCGACAGCAGCAACGCACCCGCGGTGCGCCTGCCGCCGCCGGAGCAGGGCATCGACGTCTCGGGCCTGGCGATCGTCGAGGCATTGACCCGCGCGTGGGGCAGCGCCGCCACCGCGTCCGGCAAGACCGTCTGGGCTGTCATCGGGCCCGAGAACCAGCTGTAAGCCCTGACCGGTCGCCCCGCGCCCCGGGGCGGGGCGAAACGAGAACACGTTCTAATGTCAGGTAACGACCCGTTGCAGGAAGGCAGATGACGTGCGGTTCACCTACGCGGAGGCGATGACCGACTTCCGCTACTACATCCCCCTGGCCCAGGCCGCCGAGGCGGCCGGCTACGACGCGATGACGATAGCCGACAGCATCGCCTATCCGTTCGCATCCGACTCGAAGTATCCGTACACGCCCGACGGCGGCCGGGAGTTCCTGGACGGCAAGGATTTCATCGAAACGTTCGTGCTGACATCGGCATTGGGCGCGGTGACGTCGACGCTGCGGTTCAACTTCTTCGTCCTCAAACTGCCGATCCGCCCGCCCGCCCTGGTCGCCAAACAGATCGGTTCGCTGGCGGCGATGACCGGCAACCGCGTGGGATTCGGGGTGGGCACCAGCCCATGGCCCGAGGACTACGAGCTGATGGGCGTCCCGTTCGCCAAGCGGGGCAAGCGGATGGACGAGTGCATCGAGATCATCCAAGGCCTCACCAGCGGCGAGTACTACGAGTTCCACGGGGAGTTCTACGACATCCCCAAGGTCAAGATGACCCCGGCGCCCACCCAGCCGATCCCGATCCTGATCGGCGGCCACGCCGACGCCGCGCTCCGGCGCGCGGCCCGCCTGGACGGCTGGATGCACGGCGGCGGTGACCCCGAGGAGCTCGACGGCCTCATCGCCAAGCTGCGGCGGTACCGTGCGGAGGCGGGCAGGACGGGTCCGTTCGAGATTCACGTCATCTCGGCCGAGGCCTACACCGCGGACGGCATCAAGCGGCTCGAGGACAAGGGGGTGACCGACGTGATCGTGGGCTTTCGCATTCCCTACGTCAAGGGCGCCGACACCGAGCCGCTGGACGCCAAGATCCGCAACCTGGAGATGTTCGCGCAGAACGTGATCGCGAAACTTTGAGCGTCTGCGTTCCTCACAGTGAGTCCCAGTGAGGTGCCCGCTTCTCCCGATGAGCCATCGCGGCCTCGACCGGGTTGTTGGTGAATCCGCTCAGGATCTGCGTGCGGTTCTCCAGCTCGATGGCATGGCGCAGACTCGGCGCGTCCAGCGCGGCGTTGAGGCCGATCTTGGTCTGCCAGACACCGTAGGCGTTGTTCTCGGCGATCGACCGCGCCACCTTCAGCGCAGCCGGCATCAGCTCCTCGGGGGCCACCACCTCGTGCACCAGTTTGACCCGGTACGCCTCGGCGGCGTCGATGATGCGGCCGGTCAGCATGAGCTCCCGGGCCACCCCGGCACCGACGATCTTGGGCAGCAGGTAACTGGTGCCCATGTCCATCGAGGAGAAGCCGGCCTTGATGAACGCCGACCCGAACCGGCCGTGCTCGGAGGCGACCCGCACATCGCAGACCAGCGCGAAGGCCAGCCCGCCGCCGACCGCCACGCCGTTGACCGCGGCGATCACCGGGATGGGCAGCTCGTAGAGGCGGGTGAACAGGTCGGCCAGCCGGACCTGCGCGTCGTAGTTGACCTTGAACGGCGGGGTGGTCGGCCCGGGTTTCGTCCAGGGCTCACCGGTGCCGCTCAGGTCGGCGCCGGCACAGAACCCGCGTCCCGCACCGGTCAGGATCGCCGCCCGGAATTCGCCGGCCCCGAGCACGGTCAGGGCGTCGTCCACGCCGTCGATCAGCGCACCGTCGATCGCGTTGAGCCGCTCGGGCCGGTTGAGGGTGAGGCAGGCGATGTTGTCATCGAGGGTCTGCAGTGTCACAGCAGGCATACCCAGACCTTAGGCGGCGCAGCGTGGCCGCGATTCCGCAGCAGGTGAGCGTGGCGATGGCCGAGATCGCCGAGAACATGTCCGAGGGCCTGCTGACGCTGGCCGTCGGTGCAGGCCTGCAGGTCATGCAGATCCTGCTGGAGGCCGAGGTGACCTCGGGTGGGCGCCGGCGGTGAGAAGCCGGCCGCGGGTGCGCGCCGCCGATGCCGATCGCGTGCCGCCCACGCTGGCCCGCACCCTGCGCTCGGCCAACACCATCGAGTCGATGATCTCCATCTGCCGCGAACACGCCGGCAACGTCAAACGCTGGTGCGCGGCCGGGATGGCGCTGCGCTGGTGCGCGGCCGGGATGGTCGCGGCCGGCAAGCAGTTCCGCCGCGTGAACGGACGCCTGCGCCTAACAGCACTTCGCATCGCACTCGAGCAGCAGTTCACCGAACCTGTCGGACCCATCATGCACAATGACGAAGTGAGCGCAGCCTGATGCTCACCGGACCGCCACCGAAGCTCCACGAGACTCGGGACGTCCTCTCATTTCCGGTTTTCGACGCACTGGTCGGTGTAGAGAAACGATCCACCGACCTAAGGAGTGTTACATGAACGGTACTTCGACCCCCATGGCTTCCATGCACGCCAACGCTCTGGCGCATCCCTGGTCGACCGAAGCCCTGCGCGGGCTCGACGGCGCCGTCACCCTGTACGCCGAGCTGCGCGTGACCAGCGCGCAGCACACCGCCCTGCTCGCCGCCATCGATGCCCTGGGTGTGGCCCTGCGCGGCAAGCCGAGCTTCATACAGCTCTCGCTCAAACAGATGAGCGGCGATTCGACCATGGTGAAGAACTACCCCGAGTCCTACAAAGGCGTGCTGGCGACGGCATACCTCGACGGTGCTGAAGCGGGCGTGCAGCCTTATTTCTACAGCCTTTTCATCCGCTTCGCCGACGCGGCCAGCGCCAGTGTGGCCGATCTTGAGGCCGACTTCGCCACGCGCCTGCAACCCCTGTTGCACGCCGGGGTCGCGCCGCAGTCGCCCGAGCTGGCGGCCTATCGCGCCGTGTATCAGACCGTGGGCGCGGGTGACCGCCACGGCATCTACACCACGGCGCAGCAGATCGAAGACTTTTTGCGCGCTCCGCTGGATCAGCCCGAACGCGACACCGTCACCGTGGAAAACCACGTCATGATCAACGACACCGACCGCGAAGCCTGGGAGCACAAGGTGATGGCCTTGCTCGAAGTGGCTCAAAACACCTTCGAGCCGCAGAACGACCCAGCGGGCATGGGCCAGGCCGGCACGCGCGACAACCGCCTCTATCGCAGGGCGCTGTCCACCGAGATCCTGCGCAACGCGCATGCCGATGGCGGCCTGCGCGCCTACATCTTTCACGGGCTGTGGGAGTCGGTGTGGGATCACGAGAACTCGCACATCGACACGCGCTTCATTGCGGCCGCTGGGCCGGTGGGTGCCGCGGTCGTGGTCGGCCCGGTGGAGCCGTTCTACCTCACCCGCCGCCTCACGCGAGCCGTTTGAACGGCCCCGCAAGCCGCCGCCGATTCCGCCCCGAGCGCTTGGGAGCGACGGCGGGCCCCATGCTGGCGGAGTTTCTCGGCACCGCCGCGTTGCGCATCGCCGTCGTCGGCTCGGGTAGCACAACGGCCCAGCTCTCGCCGACCAACACCGGCGTCGCGCTATTGGCCAACGCCATTGCCACAGCCAGTGCGCTGTATGTACTGCTCACGGTCTTCGGCCCGCGCTCGGGCGCGCACCGCGCGACACAAAGGACACGACCTCGGCGAAGGCCCATCCAGCTGCGCGGTCGACCCGAACCCGATCACGGTGTCGTCGAGGGCCGAGCCGGCACCGAGCGCGGCCTGGAGAGCACCCCGGTGCGCTCGCCCTGCGAGCCTTGACAGGTCACCCATTTCATCCCCGCACCACCTCACTTGGTTCCTTGTCCGGCCGCAGACCGCGCCAACTCGCTTGGCGCAGAAGGTGATCGGGGGTCCACTCGCTGTAGCGAACCTCGCCCACGAGCACCGGCTCGACGAACGTGACGCGCCTGGTCTGGGCGCGGGGCAGCGGCGGGCTGAACGGCGACGTGTCGGTGTGCAGCGGCGCCAGCGTCTTCCTCAGGTTCGCCAGATCGCGCTCGGTGAATCCGGTGCCGACCTTCCCGGCGAAACGCAGGCCATCGGCATCGGGGATGCCCATCAGCAGCGAACCGATGCCACCGCTGCGCCCGCCTTCCCCGGCCTTCCAGCCGCCGATGACGACTTCTTGTGTGTTCCAGTGCTTGTCCTTGACCCACGACGCCGACCGCCGGCCGGGCTGGTAGGTGGAGTCGCGCCGCTTGGCCACCACGCCCTCCCACCCGTGTGCGGCCGAATACTCCAGCGCCTGCTTGCCGTCGCCGGGCACCAGTTCGGGAACAACGAGATTGGTGCCGACGGCCAGGGTCTCCAGCAGCTTGCGCCGGTCGGAGTAGCGGGCCCGCAGCAGCGACCGGCCGTCCAGGTAGAGCAGGTCGAAGACCCAGAACTCGACGCGGGCGCCGCGGCCGCGGTTCTGCATCGCATGGAAGCTGGGCACACCGGAGCGGTCCAGGACGACGGCCTCGCCGTCGAGCACCACGTGATGGTCGGCCAGCTCCGCAGCCAGGGAATGGAACTGCGCATACTCGGCGGTGACGTCGCGGCCACGCCGGGACCGCAGCCGCAACGCGCCATGGTCGGCCTCCGCCAGCAGGCGGTAGCCGTCCCATTTGCCTTCGAAGGCCCACTGGGCGGCCGGGTACCCCGACACCGAACCGTGCGTGGCGAGCATCGGCGCTATCTTGTCGAAAACGAACGACTTCTGGTCCTTCATCCGGTGCACCAGCCACCGGTCGCCGTTGGTCTGGATCAGCGCGTAGCGCCCCGAGATCCGGCTGCCGTGCAGGACGACGACCACCTCCCCCTTTTCGGCGGGGTCGTCGCGGAACTTCTCGGCCTCGTAGGTCCCCGAGTCCCAGATGACCACCGTGCCGGCCCCGTACTCCCCCTGGGGGATGACGCCCTGGAATCCGGCGTACTCCAGCGGGTGGTCCTCGGTGCGCACCGCCAGGTGATTCACCGACGTCGTCTCGGGCAGGTTTTTGGGCACCGCCCACGACACCAGCACCCCGTCGCGCTCCAGCCGGAAGTCGTAGTGCAGCCGGCGGGCGTGGTGCTCCTGAATGACGAACGTAGTGCCTTGGCCGGTAACCGGTTTGACCATCGGAACGGGCTCGGGGGTGTTGGCGGCGTCCCGCATGCTGCGGTATTCGGTCAGCCGGTCAGGCACGGGCGCGCCGGCGTCGAGGGGGGCCAGCAGGTCGCCATCGCGCTCCACACGGGCCAGCACCTCGTCGTAGCGCAGCTGGGTCAGCGCGGGGTCCTCGAGTTCCTCCCAGGTGCGCGGCGCGGCGACCGTCGGATGTCGGCGTCCGCGCAGCGAATAGGGCGCGATGGTGGTTTTCGCCCCGTTGTTCTGGCTCCAGTCCACGAAGACCTTGCCCGCGCGCAGACTTTTCGTCATGGTCGCCGTGACGAGTCTGGGCATCGTCTTTTCCAGACGCTGCGCAACGCGTTTGGCCAGCGCCGAGGCGTCGCGGCTGCTGACCGGGTCGGCCAGCGGCGCGTACAGGTGCACACCCTTGCTGCCGCTGGTCAGCGGGAAGGCGGTCAGGCCGATATCGGCGATCAGGTCGCGGACCGCGAGCGCCACCTCGGCCAGCTGCGCCATCGTCACGCCCTCACCGGGGTCGAGGTCGAACACCAGCCGCGTGGCGGGGCCGGGTTTGATTCCCCCGCACGCGGGAGGTGCCCCCACCCCGGCCGTGCCGCGGGTCCGTTCGGCGACGAACCGCCACTGCGGCACGTGCACCTCCAGCGCCGCCTGCTGCGCGATCCAGGCCAGCCCATCCACGCTGTCGATGATCGGATAGGTCGTCGTCCCGGACCGGTGCGTGATGCTGGCGCGGGGTAGCCAGTCCGGCGCCGAGGAGGCCAGCTGCTTCTCGAAGAACGAATCCTCATCGACCCCGTCGGGCCAGCGCTTGCGGGTGGCGGGGCGGCCGGCGATGTGCGGGATCATCACCTCGGCGATGCGCGTGTAGTAGTCGAACACGTCGGCTTTGGTGGTCCCGGTGGCCGGATACAGCACCTTGTCGGCGTTGGTCAGCCTCACCCGTGTCCGCGCCGTGGGCCCCATGACCTCAACGTACTTGCAGGCAGCGGCCGCCGGTACCGTCGACAGCACATGAGTAACGCGCTGGTGATCGGCGAGGCGCTGATCGACGTCGTCAAACACCGGGGCACCACCGACCATGTCGGAGGCAGCCCCCTCAACGTCGCTGTCGGGCTCGCCCGGCTGGGCCACGCTGTCGATTTCCTCACCCACATCGGCGACGACGACTCCGGGCATCGCATCGAGGCGCACCTGAAAGCCGCAGGAGCACAGCTGGTTCCGGGCAGCGTCTCCGCAGCCCGGACGCCGCGGTCGGTGGCCACGATCGGCGCCGACGGCTCGGCTTCCTACACTTTCGACCTGGACTGGCAGCTGTCCGCGACACCCGAGGTCGCGCCGCCGCTGCTGGTGCACACCGGATCAATCGCCGCCGTGCGCGACCCGGGGTGCCTGGCGGTCGCGGCACTGGTGGAGACCTACCGGGTGTCGGCAACCGTCAGCTTCGACCCCAACGTGCGACCGTCCCTGATCGAGGACCGAGCCCTGGCCCGTCAACGCATCGAGCGCCTCATCGAGCGCAGCGACGTGGTCAAGGTCAGCGACGAGGACCTGCGCTGGATCGAGCCCGACCGGGAGCCGCAGCAGACCATGCGCGCCTGGCTGGCCTCGGGACCCGCGATCGTCGCCGTGACGATGGGCGAGCGAGGCTCGCTGGCGCTGTGCGCGGCCGGCGAGGCCGCGGTGTCGGCCCGGCCGGCCCGGGTGGTGGACACCGTCGGCGCCGGCGACGCCTTCACCGTCGGCCTGCTCGACGCGCTGTGGGGGCTGGGTTTGCTCGGCGCCGAGCGGCGGGCCGACCTCGGCCGGATCGGGCTGGACGCGCTGACGACCGCGCTGCACACAGCGAGCCTGGCGTCGGCGCTCACCATCGGCCGGCCCGGCGCCGACCTGCCCGACCGCGCAGCGCTGGACGCCGCGACGGATCGCACGCGGCCCGGTGCGCTGTGAACGGGCCGACCGGGTGGGCATACTGACCTACATGCGCCCCATCTGGAAGGGCTCGATCGCGTTCGGGCTGGTCAACGTGCCGGTCAAGGTGTACAGCGCCACCGAAGACCACGACATCAGGTTCCACCAGGTGCACGCCGAGGACAACGGCCGCATCAGGTATCAGCGCGTGTGCGAGGTGTGCGGCGAGGTGGTCGACTACGGTGACCTCGCCCGCTCCTACGAGTCCGAGGACGGTCGGATGGTGGTGATCACCGACGACGACATCGCGACCCTGCCCGAGGAACGCAACCACGAGATCGAAGTGCTCGAGTTCGTGCCGGCCGAGGAGGTCGACCCGATGATGTTCGACCGCAGCTATTTCCTCGAGCCCGGCTCGAACTCTCCGAAATCCTATGTGCTGCTTGCCAAGGCACTCGCCGATGCCGAGCGGATGGCGATCGTCCACTTCACGCTGCGCAACAAGACCAGGTTGGCGGCGCTGCGCGTCAAGGACTTCGGCAAACACGACGTGATGGTGATACACACCCTGTTGTGGCCCGACGAGATCCGCGACCCCGCTTTTCCCGTGCTGGACCAGGAGGTCGAGATCAAACCCGCTGAGCTCACCATGGCCGGGCAGGTTGTGGAGTCGATGACCGAGGAGTTCAACCCGGCCCGTTATCACGACACCTACCAGGAGCAGCTCCAGGAGCTCATCGACGCCAAACTCGAAGGCGGGGAAGCGTTCACCACAGAGGAACGACCCAGGGATCTCGACGAGGCCGAAGACGTCTCCGACCTGCTCGCCAAGCTGGAAGCCAGCGTGAAGGCGCGTTCGGGCGGCCGCTGAGACAACGACGGCAAAACACCTGCGAACACGGCGGCCGAGCAGTCCCGCGCGCCGTTCAGCGACGCCGGTTCGCGACGAAACGGGCCGCCGCGGCGATGACGTTGATGACTCCCACGATGATGATCAGGGTCAGCGCCGCGCCCCAGATGCGCAGGAAACCGGCTCGTTCGGGGTTGGTGAGCTCGGTGTAGATCAACAGCGGCAGCGAGGCCATGTTGCCGTGCAAGACGTCGAAGTTGATCGAGCGGCTGTACCCCACCAGCACGAGCACCGGCGCGGTCTCGCCGATAACGCGCGCGACGGACAGCAGGACACCTGCGACGATGCCGGGCATCGCGATCGGGAAGACGATCCGCACGACGGTCTTCCGCTTCGTGACACCCAGGGCGTAGCTGGCCTCGCGTAGATCGTCGGGCACCAGCCTCAGCATCTCCTCGGCGGAGCGCACCACCACCGGCAGCATCAGCAGCACCAACGCCAACGACACGGCAAGGGAGCTCTGCTGGAATCCCAGCGTGACGATCCAGAGGCTGAAGATGAACAGCGCTGCCACGATCGACGGGACCCCGGCCAGCACATCGACCATGAAGGTCGTCAACCGCTGCAGTCTGCCGGAGCCGTATTCCACCAGGTAGACCGCGACCATCAGGCCCAGCGGCACCGACAGGAAGGCGGCCACCCCCGACTGCACCAGTGTCCCGTACAGCGCGTGGTAAATGCCGCCGGCGAACTGTTCGGGCAGCACGCCGCGCAGCGAGTGCGTCCACCAGCCCGCCCGGGTGACGGCGTACCAGCCCCGCGACACCACGACCGAGAGCACCCACAACAGTGGCACCAGCGCCATGACGAAGGCGGCCAGGAAGAACGCGGTGGCGACGTTGTTGCTGACGCGCCGTCGGAAGCTCAGACGGTGAAAGACCTCCGCCTTGACGGGCCGGTCGAACGCGTCGGCGGTCACGAGTTCGGCCCTTCCTCGACGCCGGTGCGGATCATCCGTTGACCTTTCCGCCGGCGATCGCACGGGCGAGGCCGTTGACCGCGAACGTCAGGACGAACAGGGCGAAACCCGCCGCGATGTAGGCGCCGGTGGGCAGCGGCTGGCTGAACTCGGCCGCCGCCGACGCTATCTTGGACGCGAAGGTGTAGCCACCGTCGAACAACGACCACTGACCCGGTTGAGCGGCCGAACGCAGGATGATCAGCACCGCCACGGTCTCCCCCAGAGCCCGGCCCAGGCCCAGCATCGACGCCGCGATGACGCCGCTGCGTCCGAAGGGCAGCACAGTCATCCGCACCACCTCCCACTTCGTGGCGCCGAGCGCCTGAGCGGCTTCCTTCTGGATGTCGGGCGTCTGGCGGAACGCCTCGCGCGACACCGAGGTGATGATCGGCAGGATCATCACCGAGAGCACGATGCCGGCGGTGAAGATGGTGCCGCCGCCGGCCAGCGAGACGTTGCCGTGCTTGAACAGAAAGAACCACCCGAGGTTGCGGTTGAGGAATTTCGCGACCGGCTCGAGCTGGGGCGCCAGCACGAAAATCCCCCACAGCCCGAAGACGATCGAGGGCACCGCGGCCAGTAAGTCCACCATCGCGCCGAACGGGCGGGACAGCCGTGCCGGCGCGTACTGGGTGAGGAACACCGCGATCCCGATCGCGATCGGCACGGCCGACACCAGCGCGGTGAACGAGCTCAGCACGGTGACCATGAACAGCTCGCGGATGCCGAACGCCAGCTGGTCGGGGTTGGTGGTGTTGAAGTCGGCGCTGGTGAAGAAGTTCGCGTGGTTGGCGCGCAGCGACGGGACGGCACGGATCAACAAGAAGATCGCGATCATCGCGATCGCGATCACGATCGTCGCGCCGGCCGCCACGGCGACCGACTTGAACAGCTGGTCGCCGCGCCGACCCGCGCGGGTGTCGGCCGCCGCCAGCGCAGCGGAGCGACTGCTCGGCGGGGTGGATACCGTTGTTGGCGTCATGACGTCCCGGGGTCAGCTGATGGCGTTCACCGACGTCGACAGCCTGGATTTGAACGCGTCGGGAATGGGGATGTATCCGTTGTTGGCCAGCCCATTCTGCCCTGCGCCGATGGTGCTTTGCAGGAATGCCTTCACGGCCGTGCCGACCTGCGGGTCGGGGTATTTCGAACAGACGATCTCGTAGGTCGCCAGGACGATCGGGTAGGAGCCGGCCTGCGTCGGCTTGTAGAACGACAGCGTGTCGAGCACCATGTCGTTGCCCTGCCCCTCGATGGTGGCCGCGGAGATCGTCTTACCCACCGAGTCGGCACTGATCGCCACCGGGTCCGGACCGGCCGACGTGATGATCCTGGCCATGTTCAGCTTCTGGGCCTGAGCGAACGCCCATTCGTTGTAGGTGATCGAACCCTCGGTGGCCTTGATCGCCGCCGACGTGCCGTCGTTGCCCTTGGCGCCCTCGCCGGCGCCGCCGTTGAACGTCTTGCCGCCGCCCTTGCCCCACGCGCCGTCGGAGGCCGCATCGAGGTATTGCTGGAAGTTGTCGGTGGTCCCCGACTGGTCGTTGCGGAACACCACGTGGATCGGCTCCGCGGGCAGGGTGGCGCCCGCGTTCAGCTTCTGGATGGCCGGGGCGTTCCAGGTGGTGATGGCGCCGTTGAAGATCTTCGCCGCGGTGGGGCCGTCGAGGTTCAGCGAAGCGAGACCCTTGACGTTGTAGGTGATCGCGATCGGGCCGAACACCACCGGCAGACCCCACGCCGGCGAGCCGCAGCGCTGCTGCGCCTTGGTGTGCTCCCGCGCGGTCAACGGTGAGTCTGAGCCGCCGAAATCTGTTTGTTCACCGGTGAATTCGGCTATGCCGGCGCCCGAGCCGTTGGGCGTGTAATTCAGGGTCTGGCCGGGGCAGGCCTGCTCGAACGCATTGACGAAGCGGGTCATGGCGTTGGCTTGGGCCGTCGAACCACTCGCCTTCAGCGACCTCTTTCCGCCGCAGCTGATGTTCGCCGGCGACTGGTCCGCCGCCGCGTGGCCCGCCTTGGAGTTGTTGTCGCTGCCGCATCCCGACACGACCAGCACCCCGGCGGTCAGGACACCCAGCGTGGCGCCAAATCGGTTGAGTTTCATTCACATCCTCACAGGTAGGGATGGGAGGTGATCGCCTCCGCGCACAGCCGCGACCCGCCGACCAGCCGTCTTCCTTGCAGCCCCGAAGCTAACAGGACCAAGGTTAACGGCGCGCAAACGTCGGTTGCTGCCGAGCACGGACTCCGCCCAGGCAACTCAGACGCCGACGTTACCGCTATGGCGCACGTCACATCCGCGCGCCCATGTGCAAAACTAGAACCTGTTCCAGAAAAGACCTTCGCCGGGACGGCGGAGCTTGCTACCGTTCGGCCCACGACTCAACGAAGAAAGGCCGCAATGATCCTCGACAGGTTCCGCCTCGACGACAAAGTCGCCGTCATCACCGGTGCCGGCCGCGGCATCGGTGCCGCCATCGCCGCGGCTTTCGCCGAAGCCGGCGCCGACGTCCTCATCGCGTCGCGCACCCAGTCCCAACTAGACTCCGTCGCCGAACAGGTCCGCGCCACCGGTCGCCGCGCGCACACCGTCGCCGCCGACCTGGCCCACCCGGAAGCGACCGCGCACCTGGCCGCTCAGGCCGTCGAGGCGTTCGGCCGCCTGGACATCGCGGTCAACAACGTCGGCGGGACCATGCCCAACACGCTGCTGACCACCTCGACCAAGGACCTCAAGGACGCATTCACCTTCAACGTCGCCACCGCGCACGCGCTGACCGTCGCGGCGGCGCCGCTGATGCTCGAACACTCCGGCGGCGGCAGCATCATCAACATCACCTCCACCATGGGCCGCCTGGCCGGGCGGGGGTTCGCTGCCTACGGCACCGCCAAGGCCGCCCTGTCCCACTACACGCGGCTGTCCGCCCTGGATCTGTGCCCGCGCATCCGGGTCAACGCCATCGCGCCGGGCTCGATCCTGACCTCCGCGCTGGACGTGGTGGCCTCCAACGACGAGCTGCGCGCGCCGATGGAGAAGGCGACGCCGATGCGCCGCCTGGGCGACACGGCCGACATTGCCGCCGCCGCAGTCTATTTGGCGTCGCCCGCCGGTAGCTTCCTCACCGGCAAGACGCTGGAGGTCGACGGCGGTCTCACCTACCCCAATCTCGACATACCCGTGCCCGACCTGTGAAACCCGACCTCTAGAGGAGCAGCCATGCCAATACCCGTCGTCCAACTCGGCACCGGCAACGTCGGCGTCCACGCGCTGAAGGCGCTGATCACCAATCCGCAGTTCGAGCTCACCGGCGTCTGGGTGTCCTCGGAGGCCAAGTCCGGCAAGGATGCGGCACAGCTTGCCGGCCTGACGGAGGCGACCGGCGTGCTGGCCAGCACCGATCTGGACGCCGTGCTGGCCACCGGACCGCGGTGCGCCGTCTACACCGCGCTGGCCGACCACCGCCTGCCCGAGGCCCTCGACGACTATCGGCGCATCCTGGCGGCGGGCGTCAACGTGGTCGGCAGTGGTCCGGTCTTTCTGCAGTATCCGTGGCAGGTGATCCCCGAGGATCTGATCGCACCACTGGAAGCTGCGGCGCAGGAAGGCAATTCGAGCCTGTTCGTCAACGGGATCGACCCCGGCTTCGCCAACGACCTGCTGCCGCTGGCCCTGGCGGGCACCTGCCAGAACATTCAGCAGATCCGCTGCATGGAGATCGTCGACTACGCCACCTACGACAGCCGCACCGTCATGTTCGACGTGATGGGCTTCGGCAAGCCGCTCGACGAGATTCCGATGCTGCTGCAGACCGGTGTGCTGAGCATGGCGTGGGGTTCGGTCGTGCGGCAGCTGGCGGCGGGCCTGGGGGTGACGCTCGACGAGGTCGCCGAAGTCTACGTCCGCGAACCGGCACCCGAGGACTTCGACATCGCCTCGGGCCATATCGCCAAGGGGACCGCGGCGGCGTTGCGCTTCGAGGTGTTCGGGATGGTCGACGGCGATCCCGTCGTCGTGCTCGAGCATGTGACCCGGCTGCGAGAGGACCTGTGCCCCGACTGGCCTCAGCCCGCACAGCCGGGCGGCTCCTACCGCATCGAGATCACCGGCGAACCGTCCTACGCTATGGACGTCTGCCTGGGCAGCCGCCTCGGCGACCACAACCACGCCGGGCTGGTCGCCACCGCGATGCGGGTCGTCAACGCGATTCCCGCAGTGGTTGCCGCGCCGGCCGGTATCCGGACCACACTGGATTTGCCGCTGATCACCGGCCGCGGGCTCTACATCCCCGGGTGATCACCGGGTGATCCCCGGGTGACGCCAAAACCCGCACGCCGGGCCCGGGCGGGACCGCACGTCGGCGAATTCGGATACCCTTACTTTTTTGTTCGGGCAATTGAATCGAGGTCGACAGATTGGCGCAGGGCACCCGGTCCGGGCTCAAGACGAGTTGGTATCTGCTCGGGCCCGCGTTCGTCGCCGCCATCGCCTACGTGGACCCCGGCAACGTCGCCGCCAACGTCAGCGCCGGCGCGCAGTTCGGCTACCTGCTGCTCTGGGTCATCGTGACGGCCAACTTGCTGGCGGGCCTTGTCCAGTACCTGTCGGCCAAGCTCGGGCTGGTGACCGGCCGTTCGCTGCCTGCCGCGATCGGCGGGCGGATGAGCCGTCCGGCGCGGCTGGCCTACTGGATCCAGGCCGAGATCGTCGCGATCGCGACCGACGTAGCCGAAGTCATCGGCGGTGCCATCGCCTTGCGCATCCTGTTCGGCCTGCCGCTGCTCATCGGCGGGATCGTCACCGGCGTCGTGTCCCTGCTGTTGCTGGCGGTCCAGGACCGCCGCGGCCAGATCGTCTTCGAGCGCGTGATCACCGGTTTGCTGCTCGTGATCGCGATCGGCTTCGCGGCGAGCTTCTTCGTCAAGACGCCGCCGCCCGGCGCCGTCATCGGCGGGCTGCTGCCGCGCTTCCGGGGCAACGAGAGCGTGTTGCTGGCCGCCGCGATCCTGGGCGCGACGGTGATGCCGCACGCGGTGTACCTGCACTCCGGTCTGGCCCTCGACCGGCACGGGCATCCCGACCAGGGCCCGCGCCGGGACATGCTGCTGCGTGTCACCCGCCTCGACGTGGTGCTGGCGATGGCGGTTGCCGGGACGGTGAACGCGGCGATGCTGCTGGTCGCCGCGATCAACCTGGAACACCGCGACATCAGCGTGTCCATCGACGGCGCCTACGGCGCCATCCACGACACTTTGGGGCCGGCCATCGCGATGCTGTTCGCCATCGGCCTGCTTGCCTCGGGACTCGCGTCGTCATCGGTGGGCGCCTACGCCGGCGCCATGATCATGCAGGGGCTGCTGCACCGGTCCGTGCCGATGGTGGTGCGCCGCCTGGTCACGGTGTGCCCCGCCCTGGCGATCCTGGCGTTCGGGTTCGACCCCACCCGCGCGCTGGTGCTCTCGCAGGTCGTGCTGTCGTTCGGGATACCGTTCGCGGTGCTTCCCCTGATCAGGCTCACCAGCGACCGCCGGCTGATGGGCGCCGACACCAACCATGCCGTCACCACCGTTATCGGGTGGGCGGTCGCGGTGATGGTTAGTCTGCTCAACGTGGTCCTGATCTGGTTGACGGTGGCCGGCTAGATGCCGGCCCGCCGGCATCCTTACTTCGCATACGGATCGAACCTGTGCGTCAGTCAGATGGCGCTGCGCTGTCCCGATGCGGCCGATCCGCGGCCAGCCGTGCTCGCCGATCACGACTGGCTCATCAACCAGCGCGGCGTTGCCACCATCGAGCCTCTTGCCGGCAGCCAGGTGCACGGGGTGCTCTGGCAGATCTCCGACAGCGACCTGGCCGCCCTCGACGCGGCCGAGGGCGTGCCCGCACGTTACCGGCGCGAGCGGCTGACCGTGGCCACCGACGGGAGCCGCACGCCGGCCTGGGTGTACATCGACCACCGGGTGATCCCCGGCCCACCGCGGCCGGGCTACCTGCCACGCATCATCGACGGAGCCGTCCACCACGGCCTGCCCCAGCGCTGGATCTCGTTTCTGCACCGGTGGGATCCCGCGCACTGGAAGCGCGAGGTACCGGCCACCGGGCCTGCGCCACAGTCGCTTTCGGAGCTGCTGAGCGAGCCCGGGATGGTGGAGGTCAGCCGAATGCGCTCGCGCTTCGGCTTTCTCGCGATTCACGGGGGCCTCGAGAAGATGACCGACGCCATCGCCGAACGCGCCGCAGACGCCGCCGGGGCATCGCTGTACGTGCTGCGCCATCCCGACCGTTACCCGCACCACCTGCCCTCGGCCTTGTTCGACCCCACCGAGTCGGCGCGGCTCGCCGAGTTCGTGGACCACGTCGACGTCGCGGTCTCGCTGCACGGCTACGGCCGCATCGGGCGCAGTACGCAGCTGCTGGCCGGTGGCCGCAACCGTGCACTGGCCACCCACCTGGCCCAGCACGTCCGGCTGAGCGGATATCAGGTTGTCACGGAACTCGACAAGATCCCGCGCGCACTGCGCGGCCTGCATCCGGACAACCCCGTCAACCGCGTGCGTGACGGCGGGGCCCAGCTGGAGTTGTCCGTGCGCGTCCGGGGCCTCGGACCGCGCAGGCCACCGCCCGGCGACGACGGATTGCCGCCGGTCACCGCCGGCCTGGTGCGAGGGTTGGTGGACGCGGTCAACCGTTGGTGAGTGTTTCCTACTGTTAAACGGAGGTTGTTGGTGACCAAGGATTTTCGCTTCGGGATGAGCATGCGCTTCTTCAAATCCCGCGAGAGGTTGCAGGAGAAGGTCAGGCGCGCCGAGGATTCCGGCTTCGACGTGCTGTGCGTACCCGACCACATCGGCGCAGCCGCACCGTTCCCGACGCTGACCGCGGCCGCGATGGTCACCACACGGATGCGGATGAGCATGTATGTGCTCAATGCCGCCTTCTACAAGCCGGCCCTGCTCAGCAGGGACCTTCAGGCCCTCGACGTGCTCAGCGACGGCCGCCTCGAGGTCGGGCTGGGCACCGGCTACGTCCGCGAGGAGTTCGAGGCGGCCGAGCTGCCGTACCCGAGCGCCGGCGCCCGGGTCGACTACCTCGAGCACATGACGACGTACCTCAAGGAGCACCACCCCACGATGCCGATCCTGATCGCCGGCAACGGCGACCGGGTGCTGACCCTGGCCGCCCGGCACGCCACCGTCATCGGCCTGACCGGTTCCCGGGTCCGAGACGTCGACGACCCGCTGGCCGAGCGTGTCGACTTCGTGCGCAGCGCTGCCGGTGACCGGTTCGCCTCGCTGGAGCTCAATCTGGCCATCACCGCCGTGCCGACCGACGGTTCCCGCGTGCCCGACTTGACGATGACCCGCAGGTACGCCTCGGAGCTCCCCGATGACGAACTGCTGCGCATGCCCTCGGTGCTCAGCGGGACGCCGCGCGAGATGGCCGACACGTTGCGCGGCTACCGCGACACGTACGGGATCACGTCATTCACCGTGCAGGACAACCACATCGACAACTTCTCGAAGGTGATCGCCGAGTTGCGCTGAGCCGATCATCGCCCCCAGGAGGCGGTACTCGACGACATCTGCGGTCGGCCGGCGGATGCGCCATGCGCGCGGCGGTAGTTGCAGTGAATGTCGTTGCAGTGAATGTCGTTGCAGTGAATGTGAGTCACGATCCGACCGCGATATGAATCATGTAGGCGGCTGACGCTACTGCGAGGAGCAGGTACAGACCCGGGAATGCGATGTTGCAGAAGACGCGGGCTCGGATGTGGGCGACGAGGGCACCGGTGAAGAACAGGATCAGACCAATACCGGCAGCTGCGCCGAGCCGGGGCGCCATGGTCAGTCCGACGACGAGTGCTGCCGCTCCGGCCAGTTTCAACGTCGCCAGGTAGGGCAGACTCCCGACGGGAACGTGCACCTCGGCGCAGTTTTTCAACACGAACGGGGCGTTGACGTAATCGGCGACAGCGATGAATGCGTTGGCCACGATGCACCCGATCGTGGCGACGAACAGAACCGCCGTCATGGGCTGTAGCTGCCCACGACGGTGCACGAGTGGGGTGCCGGATTGTCGTCGGTTTGGCTGGGCAGCCAGCTACGGAAGGCCGCTGCGGCGGGGATCGACGGCAGTGGGTTGTCCGCTCCGTCTGGGAGTGTCGATTGGGGGTGTGCAGCCAGCCGGCCCGGCGGTCGACCGAACCAGGCGCGGATCAGCTCAAGATGGTGTCGTTGCGGATCGTGCTGTCGGTCAGCCCGGCAGCGGCCCGCGCCAACCCACGCCTCCTCGACTTCACAGGCAGTGAAGATTCATCGGCCGGACAGCAAACCGGTCGGCATCGATGCCAGGCTCAGCTGCGGAGATCAGGAACCCGTCGACTGTTGGTTACCCGCTATGGTGCCAACGATCCGATTTGGCTGGCTACCGAATGGGAACGGATCGCTCATCGCTGTGGGATTAGTACATTTTCACTTGTGGCGTGGGTGCATTGAGGGCTGTGGTAGCGCTACATCCATAGCGGGGATCGAACATGTATCAGGCGAGGTTGGTCGACGGTCTTCTGGAGCAGTACATGGCGGACTTTCCCGCCGTGCTGATCACCGGCCCGAGAGCGACAGGTAAGACCACCACGGCGGCCCGCCATGCCCGCAGCGTTGTGCGCTTGGACCGGAAGTCGGACGCCGAGGCGTACCGTGCGGATCCGGACTCGGTTCTGGCGAGGCAGTCTGAACCGGTTCTGCTCGACGAGTGGCAAGCCGTTCCCGAGGTGCTTGGCGCGGTGAAACGCTCTGTCGATCGGGATCCGCGCCCTGGCCGGTTCGTGATCACCGGTTCGGTTCGGGCGATGCTGTCCGCCGAGACGTGGCCGGGGACCGGACGTGTACTGACGTTGCCGATGTACGGCTTGACGGTGGCCGAGTCGCAAGGCCGGCCTGGCAAGCCCGCTTTTCTGGATGTACTGGCCGCTGGGGGCCTTCCACCCAGTCCACAAGGCCCGCCGGATCTGGCCGGCTACCTCGACCTCGCTCTGGCAGGCGGATTTCCCGAGCCGTTGCTGCTGCGGCCCGCGCGCAGCAGGGCCCGCTGGCTGGAGAGTTACGTCGAGCAACTCATCACCCGCGATGCCCCGGACTTGCAGCATGGTCGTGATCCCGACCGGCTGCGCCGCTACTTTGAAGCGGTAGCCTTCAACACCGCGGGATTCGTGGAACAAACGACGCTCGCGCACGCGGCCGGTGTCGACAAACGGACTGCTGCCGCCTACGAGCAGCTCCTGCGGGACCTCCTCGTCCTGCACGCCTTACCGGCGTGGACGACCAACCGACTCAAACGGCTCGTCCGGGGACCCAAGCGCCACCTCACCGATGTCGCGCTGCTCGCCGGTGCGGTTGGTGTGGACACCGCGGCCGTACTTGCCGAGGGCGATTTGCTGGGTCGAGTCCTGGAGACCTTTGTGTTGACGCAACTGCGCGCGGAGCTACCCGCCTGCCAAACTCGTCCGCGCTTGTATCACCTCCGCCAGGAACAGGGACGACGCGAGATCGAAATCATCGCCGAACTTGGCGGTCACCGGATTATCGGCATCGAGGTCAAGACCGGCGCCCCGACCCGGGCCGACGCCCGGCACCTCACGTGGCTTCGCGACGAATACGGCGAACGCTTTCTCACCGGAGTCATACTGCACACCGGACCCCACGTGTACGAACTCGCAGACCGAATCACCGCCGCCCCGATCGCGGCACTGTGGACCTGAACGGCAGACCGAGCAGGCCTTTGTCGCAAATCGGGAATCTACCCCCTCGTGAGTGGTGTACCCGCGCATCTCCGGCGCACCTAGAGCAAAGTGATCGCGACAGGTATACCAAGCTGATCAGCGGCACTTGCCAAGCGGCTGTCGACGGTGATCACGGCGGCGGAGCGTTCGGCGGCGACAGCGACATACAGGCCGTCGTAGATCGAGATGTTGTGCCGCCAGGCCCAGACGGTGCGCAGGAGCAGTGTGTCCGGAAGCACGTATTCGATGGCGAGTGCGGTGACGGCGTCGGCGGCAGCCTCGGCGTCCTGGGGTTCCAATTGCTCACGCGATACGGCTTTGTGCAGGGTACGTAGCACTTCGCCAGGCATGTGGGCCGGCGCGAGCCAGCCGTCGTCGCCGTTCAGGGCTGCGCGTGCCGCGTCACCTTGGGCAGCGCTGCTCGTGAGCGCCAACACCAGCACGCCTGCGTCCACCACGATCACAGCAGGAAACTCACCCGTCGCGGTCGGCGCGGATCACGGTCGCCACTTCCTCGGCTGTCATGGCGAGGCTGCGATGACCAGCCAACGCCTCCAAGAGTTGCCGGTTGCGCCCCGCCTGGTACTCCCGGTCCAACAGTGATCGCAGGTACGTCTGGGTGGACTGACCGCGCGCCTCGGCTCGGGCCGCCAGCGCGTCGCGAACTTCTTCGGGGACATCTTTGATCTGAATCGCAACTGCCATGGCCACAAACTACCACATGCGCATGCCATGCGCATGTCAACGAAGCTTTTACCTGCCCTTTTACGACGGCTTCGGCCAGAAACGGCGCAGATATGGCACCTTGCTGACACGTCGGCTATCTACCCCCATCTCTTGGTGGGTTCGCGGGTTGAAGGGATTTCATCGGTAGCCGGGGCAGCGGACCCGTCAGCCCGTCAGCTCTCCGAACCGCTGCTGGGCGGCCTGGCGTGTCGTGCCGAGTGCCACGGCGATAGCGGTCCACGAGTCGCCGCGCCGCCGGGCCTCGGTCACCGCATCGATCAGCTCGGTTTCGGCGTTGTGCACGGCCTCGGTTGCGGCGGCAATGCGGCGAAACGCCGTGGCGTCCCGGGCTGGGTGGGTTGCGGGGTCCACGCGGTCAAGTCCGGTGTGGTCGTGGGTGACGGGCATGGTGCTCACCTCATTTCCAAGTAGTGGTGGAACGACGGCCTGAGAGCATCGGCATGGATGATGCGGTCGGGATCGTCGGCGGGAACGGCCGCCAGCTCCAGCATCGCTCCATTGCGTGCCGGTCCGATGACCAGTAATCGTTCCTCGCCGTCGTACTCATACGGTATGAATTTGACTGCGTTGCGGAAGCCGTGGGCGATGTCCTGCTCGGTGACACCGTGCTGGCACGCGCTACGCCGCACCTTCACACTGTCAAGCGTCCTTGCATCCCGGGAGTTGTCAAGGCTTCTTGCGTTGCCCTGTGCCCACGAGGTGATCGTGACCACTGGCATCGACGGCCCGACGTTAGGTGGTCCGACTGTCCCAGGTCGCGGCGCCACTGGGTTCCAAGACCGTGATGCCTTCTTGGACAACATGATTGGCGTGCAGCAGCGCGTAATCGGCTGTCCTGACACAGGCACCTGAGGTGGCTCAGGCCGAGGATGGTGCGAGGAGTGTCCGTGCACGATGTCGATGCCGGCGTCGATCAGCCGGTGCGCGAACTCGATTTCGCTCGGCGCCAGCGCGTAACCCCAATTGGATCCCCGGTGCACCGAGACGACGGCGACATCGCCATCGCGTCTTCGGGCCAACACCTCGGGCGTCACCTCCTCGGCAGCGTCGCGCAGCGACGGATCCGCGATCAGCCACACTCCGGCCCAATCTGCTTGCACTGCAACGGTTTCAGGCACGCCGGACGACATCGTGGCCACCGAGCGCCACGGCCAATTCCAGTCCACGAGGCGCCGTATCGGCCCGTTCGCGTGCCCGGCCAACTGTATGTGGCCCCGCGCATCACGCAGATGGCGCTCGCGCAGCTGCGGGCCACCGGGCTCGCGCAGCTGCGGGCCACCGGGCTGGCGCGGGCCGCTGCGCCGACGGCGTGGCCACCCGTAAGTGGGGCCCAAGGGCCCTTCGGCGCGCCGAAACTCCGCGACACACTCGATACATGAACGAGTCGAACGGCGATGGCGAACGCCTTGTGGGCGGACGACGGGGAGCATTGCGTGGTGGTATGCGGCTGTTCGACGATCGCGTCGATGCCGGAAGGCGTCTGGCCGAGCGCCTGGAACCGTTGCGCGGACAGGACATCGTGGTGCTGGGGCTGCCGCGCGGCGGGGTGCCGGTTGCCTTCGAGGTCGCCAAGGCGCTCAACGCGCCCTTGGACGTGCTGGTGGTGCGCAAACTGGGAGTGCCGCATCAACCGGAATTGGCCTTCGGCGCCATCGGCGAGGGCGGGGTACGGGTGATCAACGACGCCGTGGCGGGCGAAGCCGACCTCGCCGGGGACGAGATGGCCGCCGTCGAGGCCAGGCAACGCGCCGAACTGGAGCGCCGCTCGGAACGGTTCCGGCGCGGCCACGCCCGGGTGCCGATGGCCGGGCGGATCGCGGTGATCGTCGACGACGGCGTCGCGACGGGCGCGACGGCCAAGGCGGCCTGTCTGGTGGCGCGCGCCCAGGGCGCGCGCCGGGTCGTGCTGGCGGTGCCGATCGGCGGACGCGACATCTTCACCAGGTTCTCCGGACACGCCGACGATGTGGTCTGCCTGTACACGCCGGGGTCCTTCTCCGCCGTCGGCCAGGGCTACCGCAACTTCACCCAGACGTCCGACGACGAGGTGGTCGCACTGCTCGATCGAGCCCGGGAGGGCTTCGCCGAGCGCGCGGTCGCTGCTGTAGACGATCTCCCGCTACGCGACGAGGAGGTCCGGGTGAGCGCGGGCCCGGTGTCGGTGGCCGGCCGACTCACGATCCCGCGGCATCCGGTCGGCATCGTGGTGTTCGCCCACGGCAGCGGCAGCAGCCGCCACAGCCCGCGGAACCGCTACGTGGCCGAGGTCTTGACTGCGGCAGGGCTTGCGACCCTGCTGTTCGACCTGCTCACCCCCGAGGAAGAACGCAACCGCGCGAACGTCTTCGACATCGGGCTGCTGGCGCAACGCCTGGTCGACGTGACCGGCTGGCTGGCCGGCCAGCCCGACACCGCGTCGCTGCCGGTCGGCTACTTCGGCGCCAGCACCGGAGCGGGCGCGGCCCTGGTCGCCGCCGCCGATCCCCGGGTGAACGTGGCGGCGGTGGTGTCCCGCGGTGGGCGACCGGACCTGACGGGCCACTGGCTGACCTCCGTGCGCAGCCCGACACTGCTGATCGTCGGCGGGCGTGATGACCAGGTGCTGGAACTGAATCGGCAGGCCCGGGACATGATCCCGGGCGTCTGCGAGCTGTCCGTCGTTCCCGGCGCGACCCACCTCTTCGACGAACCCGGCACACTCGAGCAGGTCGCCGGGCTGGCCCGGGACTGGTTCATCGAACACCTGAGCCGCGCGAACACACCTGCGAGACCCTGACACGGACAACCGTGAAGCGCTACCCATCTGGGCCGGCGATCTGGGCCGCGGGCCGCGCATCTGCGGTTCTGCGCCAAGGCAATCGCGAGCAGCGGCGACGTTGCCCCCGCTGTCCCCGACGGGAGTAGCGTTGTCCCGGTGACCAAGATGACGGTGACCGTCCCCACGAGCATCGACGCCGGAGAGCTCGAACGAGAACTGGTCACCGCGGTTGCCGACAGGCTCCGCGACGACCACGGATACCGGTTGGTGGCGGAGAGCCCGCGGGCTGCCTCAGCGGCCCGGACCGAGTACCCGATGGATCCCACGGGAAAAGTTGTCGTCGACAAGAAGCCGGG
>NZ_JBYCLC010000215.1:0-11390 GCF_057473685.1 Mycobacterium sp. TH-M116
AAACGTGAAGACCGCCAGGGCTTTGTCGTTGTAAGTGGCGATGCCGGCAAGATGGTCGGGAAAGTTGTACATCGGGTTGGTGCGCCCGGTCGGGATGTCGTTGGTCAATTCGGCCAGTGCGATATAAAAACCGAGGTGATGCAGAAATTGGTGTTCGGGTCCCAACACCAGGCGGCGCACCGCCGAATGCATCCCGTCGGCTCCGACGACAAGGTCGTAACGGTCCTGGGCGCCCGAGGTGAACCGGACGTCCACGCCCTGGTCACCGGCGTCGAGTTCGGCGACCGACTCGGTGAAGCGCAGCTCTGCCGAGGGGCCGAGATGGTCGTGGAGGATGCCGGTCAGGTCTTCCCGGGGGATTTCGACGTCGTCGGGGGAGTCGTTGATCTGCGTCCACGGTGGTTCGGCCACGACGCGACCGTTCTCGTCGACGAACTGGACGCGTTCGCTCATGTCGACGCGTCGGTCGCGGATGTCGTCGAGCACGCCCATCTTCTCGGCGACGGCGATGGCCTCGCCCCGGATGTCGATGGGGGAGCCGTTGACCCGCAAGTGGTCGGCCCGTTCGACGACGGTCACGTCGTGGCCGTCGGCGCCGAGGTCGATGGCCGTGCTCAGGCCGGCGATGCCGGCACCGGAGACGAGAATGCGCACAGGAGCAGCCCTTTCAGCATTAAGATACGAGTTGTACCCTAAAACTGTAGGTGCGGATTTTAGGAAACGCAATGACTCTTAACGCGCGTGTCCCGCAGCGGCGTCGTGGTCGCGCGTTGGAACAGGCGCTGCTTGCGGCCGCGTGGGACGAGCTGACCGAACGCGGCTACGACGGCTTCACCATCGACGCCGTCGCCGCGCGGTCCGGCACCAGTCGCGCGGTGCTCTATCGGCGCTGGTCCAGCAAGCAGGAGCTGGTGCTCGCCACCTTGGCGTACGTGGCGGGCAAAGATGTGGTGGTCGCTCCCGACACAGGCAGCCTGCGTGGCGACGTCATCGGGCTGCTGCAGCAAGCGAACAAAGTCAGGATCGGGTTGGCGGCGCAGGTGTACACCTATCTCGGCAGCTTCTACCGCGACACCGGCACCAGCCTGGCCGATCTCAGCGCCTTTGTCCGCGGCGGCCGGGACTCCGCCATGGAGGAGGTGATCCAGCGTGCCGTCGATCGAGGCGAGATCGACCGCGAACGCGTGACCGAGCGCATCGGACGGCTCCCCGCCGACCTCTGGCGTCACGAAATCCTGACGACGTTGCGACCGCTGTCCGATGAAGCCATCGAAGAAATCGTCGACACGATTTTCCTCCCGCTGCTGGCGTCGCCATGATCCCGCGGGCGCGGTAGCCGGGGCGAAGCCGGTGTGCGTCGGTAGGGTGTCATGGCTGATCATGGTGAGCACGTGGCATCCCAGGGAGGTGTGACCGGAAGTGCAGGAGCCCACCGAGCTGCGACCCGGCGGGGGTGCGGGTGTCCGACTGCCTGCCCTGGCAGGCCAGGTGGGTGCGGTGCTGGCCGGCGGCGGGGCCGTACCGGACATCCCGGTCACCGGCGTGACGCTGCGGGCCCAGGAGGTGCTGCCCGGTGACCTGTTTGCCGCGCTTCCCGGCGCGTCCACTCACGGCGCCCGCTACGCCGGCGACGCGATCGGGCGCGGAGCCGTCGCGGTGCTCACCGACGCCGCCGGGGCCGCACAGATGGGCGAGCGGACCGCTGCCACGCCGACGCTGGTGCACCCCGGCCCGCGCAGCGTCCTGGGCGCGCTGGCCGCCACTGTGTACGGCAACCCGTCCGAGCGGGTGACGGTCGTCGGGATCACCGGCACCAGCGGCAAGACGACCACCACCTACCTGGTCGAGTCGGGTCTGCGCGCCGCCGGCCGCACCGCCGGCCTGATCGGGACCATCGGGACCCGCATCGACGGTGCCGACATGCCCAGTGCCCTGACCACTCCGGAAGCGCCCGCGCTGCAAGCCATGCTGGCCGCGATGGCCGAGCGCGGGGTGGACACCGTGGTCATGGAGGTGTCCAGCCACGCGCTCACTCTGGGCCGGGCGGACGGCACCGGATTCGCGGCGGCCGGTTTCACCAACCTGTCCCGCGACCACCTCGACTTCCACCCCACCATGGCCGACTACTTCGCGGCCAAGGCGGTGCTGTTCGACCCCGCGTCACCGCTGCGTGCGCGCCGCGTCGTGGTGTGCGTCGACGATGACGCCGGGCGCGCGATGGCCGAGCTGGCCGGCGAGGCGGTCACAGTGAGCTCCGAAGGACGACCCGCCCACTGGCGCGCCTCGGACGTGGCGCCGCTGGGTGCCGGCGGACAGCAGTTCACCGCGACTGATCCCGCCGGCGTGCACCACCGGGTCGGTATCAACCTGCCGGGCCGCTACAACGTCGCCAATTGTCTTGTGGCGCTGGCCCTGCTGGACACGGTCGGCGTGTCGCCGGAGCAGGCGGCACCGGGCCTGCTCGACACCCGGGTCCCCGGGCGCATGGAGCAGGTCGACCGCGGCCAGGATTTCCTGGCGCTGGTCGACTACGCCCACAAGCCCGGCGCGTTGCGGGCGGTGCTGTCCACCCTCAGGAGGCCCGGCAGCCGGCTGGCGGTGGTGTTCGGCGCCGGCGGCGAACGCGACCCGGGCAAGCGGGCCCCGATGGGCGAGATCGCCGCCGAACTGGCCGACCTCGTCGTCGTCACCGACGACAACCCGCGTGGTGAGGAGCCCGCGGCGATCCGTCACCAGATCCTCACCGGCGCGGCTCACGGCGGCGCCGAAGTGGTCGAGATCGCCGACCGACGGGCGGCGATCGGCCATGCGGTGGCGTGGGCGCGCCCCGGCGACGTCGTGCTGATCGCCGGCAAGGGACACGAGACCGGTCAGCGTGGCGCCGGGCAGACCCGCCCGTTCGACGACCGGGTGGAGCTGGCCGACGCTCTGGTCGCGCTGAAGGCTCCGCGATGATCGATCTGACCGTCGCCCGGATCGCCGAGATCGTCGGCGGCAGGCTGGCCGACATCTCGCCCCAGGAAGCCGCGGCGCTGCGGGTCACCGGCACCGTGGAGTTCGACTCACGCGCCGTCGGCCCCGGCGGGCTGTTCCTGGCGTTGCCCGGCGCCCGCTCCGACGGGCACGACCACGCGTCCGCGGCGGTGGCCGCGGGAGCGGTCGCGGTGCTGGCGGCCCGCCCGGTCGGCGTCCCCGCTATCGTGATTGAACCCCGAAATGACGCATCCACAACGGGATTCGGTACGGCCGGGGTTCTCGAGCACGACACCGACGGGTCGGGTGCGGCGGTCCTGGCCGCGCTGGGGAAGCTGGCCCGGGCGGTGGCCGACGAGCTGGTGGCCGGCGGGCTGACGATCATCGGGATCACCGGGTCCTCGGGTAAGACCTCGACCAAGGACCTGGTGGCCGCCGTGCTGGCGCCGCTGGGCGAGGTGGTCGCCCCGCCGGGGTCGTTCAACAACGAGCTGGGTCACCCCTGGACGGTCCTGCGCGCCACTCGCCGCACCGACTTTCTGGTGCTCGAGATGTCGGCGCGTCACCCCGGCAACATCGCCGCACTGGCCCAGATCGCCCCGCCGGCGATCGGCGTGGTCCTCAACGTGGGCACCGCGCACTTGGGCGAGTTCGGCTCCCGAGACGCTATCGCGCGAACAAAATCCGAACTGCCGGAATCTATTCCATCGTCAGGAGTGGTCGTCCTCAACGTCGACGACCCGGTGGTGGCGGCCATGGCGGGCGTGACCGCGGCCCGGGTGGTGCGGGTGCGCCGCGCGGCACCCGCCGACGTGTGGGCCGGCGACGTGTCGCTGGACGATCTGGCCAGGCCGCGTTTCACGTTGCATGCCGGCGACATCCGGGCGCCGGTCCGGCTCGGCGTCTGTGGCGACCACCAGGTCACCAACGCGCTGTGCGCCGCCGCGGTCGCGCTGGAGTGCGGCGCCGGCCCCGAACAGATCGCCGACGCGCTGGCCGGCGCGGGTCCCGGGTCACGGCACCGGATGCAGGTCACCACCCGCACCGACGCGGTCACCGTGATCGACGACGCTTACAACGCCAACCCCGACTCGATGCGGGCCGGGCTTCAGGCGCTGGCCTGGATCGCCCACCAGACCCGGGAGCCCCGGCGCAGCTGGGCGGTGCTGGGGGAGATGGCCGAACTCGGTGAGGACGCGATAACCGAGCACGATCGCATCGGCAGGCTGGCGGTGCGCTTAGATGTCTCTCGACTCGTCTTCGTGGGAAATGGGAGGTCGATGAGCGCCATGCACCACGGAGCGGTCCTGGAAGGCGGGTTGGCCTCGTGGGATGCCGGAGCCCACGAGGGGGCCGACAAGGGGGCCGACAGGGGAGCTTTCAGAGTCGCCGACAGTGACGCCGCCCTGGCATTGTTGCGGGCCGAGTTGCGGCCCGGCGACGTCGTCCTGGTCAAGGCATCCAACGCGGCCGGGCTGGGCGCGCTCGCCGACGCCCTGGCCCGGGACGCACCGGCCGACGAGCCCGGCGACGAGGCCCGTCGGTGAGACAGATCCTCGTCGCGGTCGCGATCGCGCTGACCGTTTCCATCCTCTTGACCCCGGCGCTCATCCGGCTGTTCACCAAGCAGGGATTCGGCCACCAGGCCCGCGAAGACGGCCCGCCCAGCCACCACACCAAGAGCGGCACGCCGTCGATGGGCGGGGTGGCGATCGTCGCCGGCATCTGGGCGGGCTACCTGGGCACGCACCTCGCCGGCCTGGCCTTCGACGGCGAAGGGGTGTCCGCGTCGGGCCTGCTGGTGCTCGGCCTGGCCACCGCACTGGGCGGCGTCGGGTTCCTCGACGACCTGATCAAGATCCGAAGGTCGCGCAACCTCGGGCTGAACAAGACGGCCAAGACGCTCGGGCAGGTCGCCGCCGCGGTGCTGTTCGGGATGCTGGTGTTGCAGTTCCGCAACGCCAACGGCCTGACGCCGGCCAGCCCGAACCTGTCCTACGTCCGTGAGATCGCCACCGTCACGCTGGCGCCGGCATTGTTCGTGCTGTTCTGCGTAATCGTGGTCAGCGCCTGGTCCAACGCGGTCAACTTCACCGACGGCCTGGACGGACTGGCGGCCGGCAGCATGGCGATGGTCACCGCCGCCTACGTGTTGATCACCTTCTGGCAGTACCGCAACGCGTGCGTCACCGCGCCCGGCCTGGCGTGCTACAACGTGCGCGATCCGCTGGACCTGGCGATCGTGGCCGCCGCCACCGCCGGCGCGTGCATCGGTTTCTTGTGGTGGAACGCCGCGCCCGCCAAGATCTTCATGGGGGACACCGGATCGCTGGCGCTGGGCGGCATCGTCGCGGGGCTGTCGGTCACCAGCCGCACCGAGGTTCTCGCCGTCGTGCTGGGTGCGCTGTTCGTCGCCGAGGTCAGCTCCGTCGTGCTGCAGATTCTGATCTTTCGCACCACCGGGCGCCGGGTTTTCCGGATGGCGCCCTTCCATCACCATTTCGAATTGTCCGGCTGGGCCGAGACGACGGTGATCATCCGCTTCTGGTTGCTGACCGCGATCACCTGCGGTCTGGGGGTGGCGCTGTTCTACGGTGAGTGGCTGGCCGCGATCGGTGCCTGATGGGCGGGTTCTTAGAGGCGATCGTTCCCTTGGCGCCGGGCGTACCCGTCCTGGTGGCCGGCGGTGGTGTGACGGGCAGGGCGGCGTTGGCCGCGCTGTCCCGCTTCGGCGCTGCGGTGACTCTGTGCGACGACGACCCGGCCACGCTGCGCGGGTACGCCGAGCGGGGCGTGGCGACCGAGACCACCTCGGCGGCCGCGCACCGCATCTCGGCGTACGCGCTGGTGGTGACCAGCCCCGGCTTCGCGCCCGGCACGGCGGTGCCGGCCGCCGCGGCGAGGGCCGGGGTGCCGATCTGGGGTGACGTCGAGCTGGCCTGGCGGCTTGACGCCGCGGGCCACTACGGCCCACCACGTCGCTGGCTCGTCGTTACCGGCACCAACGGCAAGACGACGACGACGTCGATGCTGCACGCCATCCTGGCCGCCGGGGGGCGCCGCGCGGTGTTGTGCGGCAACATCGGCAGACCGGTGCTGGACGTTCTCGACGAGCCCGCCGACGTGCTGGCCGTCGAGCTGTCCAGCTTCCAGCTGCACTGGGCGCCGTCGCTGCGGCCCGAGGCCGGCGTCGTGCTCAACATCGCCGAGGACCACCTCGACTGGCACGCGTCGATGGCCGAGTACACCGCCGACAAGGCCCGGGTGCTCAACGGCCGGGTGGCCGTGGTCGGGCTGGACAACGCCCGCTCGGCCGCGTTGCTGGAGACCGCGGCGGCACCGGTACGGGCCGGCTTTCGGCTGGGCGAACCGGGCCCCGGCGAACTCGGCGTACGCGACGGCTGGCTCGTCGATCGGGCCTTTGCCGCGGACCTGGCGCTGGTGGCGGCCGAGACGATCCCGGTGCCGGGCCCCGTCGGGGTGCTTGATGCCTTGGCCGCGGCCGCGCTGGCCCGCGCTGTCGGGGTGCCCGCCGGGGCTATCGCCGAGGCGATCGGGTCGTTCCGGTTCGGCCGGCACCGGGCCGAGGTCGTCGCCGTCGCCGACGGCGTCACCTACGTCGACGACTCGAAGGCGACCAACCCGCACGCCGCCGAGGCGTCCGTGCTGGCCTACCCCCGAGTGGTCTGGGTGGCCGGTGGTTTGCTGAAGGGCGCCTCGGTCGACCAGGAGGTCGCCAGGATCGCGTCCCGCCTGGTCGGAGCGGTGCTCATCGGCCGTGACCGTCAGAAGGTTGCAGAGGCGTTATCGCGACACGCACCGGATGTCCCCGTCGTCCAGGTTGTGACAGGCGAGGATACTGGTATGCATGCGACTGCTGTGATTTCTGAGATAGATGTGGCAGAAGTGAAACGCGCGGGTGGGGATCTCGGTGTTCGCGTCATGACGGCCGCGGTGGCCGCGGCCCGCAACCTGGCGAAGCCGGGTGACACGGTGCTGCTGGCGCCGGCTGGCGCCTCGTTCGACCAATTCAGCGGCTACGCCGACCGGGGCGACGCATTCGCGGCCGCGGTGCGCGCGGCCGTCCGGTAGGCGGGTGTGGACAACGCGCTGACCCGGCTGCTGGGCCGGGGCAAGAAAGCCGAGTCGGCCGAAACCGGTCCGAAGGCTGACCCGCCTACGCCGGACACCGCCGGCGCCGACACAGGGAAGCTGTCGAGCAAGGCGAACGCCGACGTCGAAAAGTCCGGGCCGCACCACCGGTTCGGCGCCTGGCTCAACCGGCCGATGGCCTCGTTTCACCTGATCATCGCCATCGCCGGGCTGCTGACGACGCTGGGCCTCATCATGGTGCTGTCGGCCTCGGGTGTGCGGTCCTACGACTCCGACGGATCGGCGTGGGTCATCTTCGGCAAGCAGGTTCTGTGGACGACCATCGGGCTCGGTGGGGCTTACGTGGCGCTGAGAATGCCGGTGCGGTTGCTGCGCCGTGTCGCGTTCACCGGTTACCTGATCACCGTCATCTTGCTGGTGCTGGTGCTGGTGCCCGGAATCGGCAACCTGGCCAACGGGTCCCGCAAATGGTTCGTCGTCGGTGGGCTGTCGATGCAGCCCTCCGAGCTGGCGAAGATCGCGCTGGCCGTCTGGGGTGCGCACCTGTTGGCGGCCCGGCGGCTGGAGCGGGCCTCGCTGCGCGAGATGCTGATTCCGCTGGTGCCCGCCGCCGTCATCTCGCTCGCGCTGATCGTGGCCCAGCCCGACCTCGGACAGACGGTGTCACTGGGCATCATCCTGCTGGCGCTGCTGTGGTACGGCGGTCTGCCGCTTCGCGTCTTCGGCACCTCGCTGCTGGCGGTCTTCGCCGCGGGCGCGGTTCTGGCGATGTCCGCCGGCTACCGCTCCGAGCGGGTGCGGTCCTGGATCAATCCCGAGAGCGACCCGCAGGACACCGGCTACCAGGCTCGTCAGGCGAAGTTCGCGCTTGCCCACGGCGGCATCTTCGGCGACGGCCTCGGCCAGGGCGTGGCCAAGTGGAATTACCTACCCAACGCGCACAACGACTTCATCTTCGCGATCGTCGGCGAGGAGCTCGGGTTCATCGGTGCGTTCGGGCTGCTGGTGCTTTTCGGGCTCTTCGCCTACACGGGGATGCGGATCGCGCGACGGTCGGCCGACCCGTTCCTGCGGCTGTTGACCGCCACCACGACGATGTGGGTGTTGGGTCAGGCGTTCATCAACATCGGCTATGTGGTCGGAATCCTACCGGTCACCGGTATCCAGTTGCCACTCATTTCCGCCGGTGGGACATCAACGGCCACAACGCTTTTCATGATCGGCATCATGGCCAACGCGGCCCGCCACGAGCCGGAGGCGCTGGCCGCCCTGCGAGCCGGGCGCGACGACAAGGTCAACCGGTTGCTCCGGTTGCCGCTGCCGCAGCCGTACGTGCCGACCCACCTGGAGTCGTTCCGGGATCGCAAGGGCGACCGCGCGCAGACGGCAAAGGCGCCCGTGCGCAAAGTCGCCCGTACCTCCGAGGCGTCGCCGCGCCCGGCCACCCGGCCGGCCCGGCAGGCTGGGGGGGACGCCCGCCTGCGGGCCAGGCATCATGGATCTGTCCAGCGTCACGCCGGTCAGCGCCAAACGGCGCGCGCTCGCGCACTGGAAGGTCAGCGTTACGGGTGAACGACATCATCGCAAAGTCCGCCGGCGGGCCGGGGCCAAGGCTCTCGCCCGCCGGCGCCTTGTCGGTCGTGCTCGCCGGCGGCGGGACCGCCGGGCATGTGGAGCCCGCGATGGCTGTGGCCGATGCGCTGGCCGCGCTGGATCCGCAGGTCCGGATCACCGCGCTGGGTACCGCGCGCGGACTCGAGACCAGGCTGGTGCCCGAGCGCGGCTACCACCTCGAGATGATCACACCGGTACCGCTGCCGCGGAAACCCAGCGGGGACCTGGCCCGGCTGCCACCGCGGGTGTGGCGAGCCGTCCGGGAGACCCGCGCGGTTCTCGACGGCGTGGAGGCTGACGTGGTGATCGGGTTCGGCGGTTACGTCGCCCTGCCGGCCTACCTCGCCGCGCGCGGGATGCCGCGGCTGCGCCGCCGCATCCCGGTGCTGATCCACGAAGCCAACGCGCGGGCCGGGCTGGCGAACCGCGTCGGTGCCCGCACCGCCGACCGGGTGCTCTCGGCGGTACCCGACTGCGGGCTGGCGCGCGCCGAAGTTGTCGGTGTGCCGGTGCGCGCGGCCATCACCGCGCTGGACCGTGCGGCGCTGCGTGCCGAGGCGCGGGCGCACTTCGGTTTCGCCGAAGACGCGCGGGTGCTGCTGGTGTTCGGCGGCTCGCAGGGCGCGGTGTCCCTGAACCGGGCCGTGGCCGGGGCCGCCGCCGACCTGGCCGCCGCGGGCGTCGCGGTGCTGCATGCGCACGGCCCCAAGAACACCCTCGACCGCCGTCGTCCCGGGCCGGGCGACCCGCCCTACGTGGCGGTGCCCTACCTGGACCGGATGGACCTGGCCTATGCCGCCGCAGACTTGGTCATCTGCCGATCCGGGGCGATGACGGTCGCCGAGGTCTCGGCCGTCGGCCTGCCGGCCGTCTACGTCCCGCTGCCGATCGGCAACGGCGAACAGCGGCTCAACGCGCTGCCGGTGGTCAACGCCGGCGGAGGCATGGTGGTGGCCGACGCGGAACTGACCCCGGAGCTGGTCGCCCGGCAGGCCGCCGGGCTCCTCAACGACCCGCCACGGTTGGCGGCGATGACGGCAGCCGCCGCCCGGGTGGGCCATCCCGACGCGGCGCTCCAGGTCGCCCGGGCGGCGCTGGACATCGCGGGCCGGGCCCGGCGGGCGCGCCACCAATCGGCATCCGGCCGGGGGGCCGGAGGGGCGTCGTGAACGCCCGCCCACTGCCGCCCGAGCTGCAACGGGTGCACATGGTCGGCATCGGGGGTGCCGGAATGTCGGGCATCGCCCGCATCCTGCTGGACCGGGGCGCCCTGGTCTCCGGGTCCGATGCCAAGGAGTCACGCGGCGTGCACGCCCTGCGGGCCCGGGGCGCACTGGTTCGCATCGGACACGATTCCTCGGCGCTGGACCTGTTGGCGGGCGGCGCCACGGCAGTCATCACCACCTACGCCGCCATCCCGAAGACCAACCCCGAGCTCGTCGAGGCCCGGCGCCGCGGGATCCCGGTGCTGCTGCGACCCGCCGTGTTGGCCAGGCTGATGGACGGGCGCACCACGCTGATGGTCACCGGTACGCACGGTAAGACGACCACGACATCGATGCTGATCGTGGCACTGCAGCACTGCGGACTCGACCCGTCGTTCGCGGTCGGCGGGGAGCTCGGAGAGGCCGGGACCAACGCACACCACGGCAGCGGCGACTGCTTCGTCGCCGAGGCCGACGAGAGCGACGGCTCGCTGCTGGAGTACCGGCCCGACGTCGCCGTGGTGACCAACGTCGAGTCTGATCACCTGGATTTCTACGGCAGCGCCGACGCCTACGTCGGGGTGTTCGACTCCTTTGTGGAGCGGCTGGCGCCCGGGGGAGCGCTGGTGGTCTGCACCGACGACCCCGGTGCGGCCGCATTGGCCGAGCGCAGCGCCGAGCTCGGTGTCCGGGTGCTGCGCTACGGCTCGGTGTCCGACCGCCCGGGCGCGCCGCTGGCCGGGGTGCTGCTGTCCTGGGGCCAGCAGGGCACCGATGCGGTCGCCCACATCCAGTTGGCCCCGGATCTCGACCCGGCGGCGCGCCCGCGCGTGATGCGGCTGTCGGTGGCGGGCCGGCACATGGCGCTCAACGCACTGGGTGCGCTGCTGGCGGCGACCCAGATCGGCGCCCCCGCCGACGAGGTGCTCGACGGGCTAGCCGGCTTCGAGGGTGTGCGCCGCCGCTTCGAACTGGTCGGGACGTCCTCGGACGGCCACGCGCCGGTGCGGGTGTTCGACGACTACGCCCACCACCCGACGGAGATCAGCGCCACGCTGGCAGCAGTGCGCACGCTGCTCGACCAGGCCGGCGAGGGTCGCTGCATCGTGGTGTTCCAGCCCCACTTATATTCGCGCACTAAGGCTTTCGCTGTCGAGTTCGGTCACGCGCTGGATGCCGCTGACGAGGTGTTCGTCCTCGACGTCTACGGAGCACGCGAGCGACCGCTCGCAGGTGTCAGCGGCGCCACCGTCGCCGCGCACGTCGGTGCGCCGGTCCGCTACCTGCCGGACTTCTCCGCGGTGGCCGCAGAGGTGGCCGCGGCCGCCGGCCCCGGTGACGTCATCGTCACCATGGGCGCGGGCGATGTGACACTGCTGGGGCCCGAGATCGTGACGGCGCTGCGGGTGCGGGCCAACCGTAGCGGGGACGAGCGAGCAGGAGAGCGGCGAGGAATCAAAAGAACACCCCACCGGGTGCGCCGGC
>NZ_JBYCLC010000216.1:0-4070 GCF_057473685.1 Mycobacterium sp. TH-M116
CAGCCGGGCACCGGCGACGCCGGCGGCATGAACGTCTACGTGCTGCAAAGCGCCCTGCACCTGGCGCGCAGGGGTATCGAGGTGGAGATCTTCACCCGCGCCACCGCGTCGGCCGACCCGCCGGTCGTGCGGGTGGCTCCGGGTGTGCTGGTGCGCAACGTGGTCGCTGGGCCGTTCGAGGGCCTGGACAAATACGACCTGCCCACCCAGCTGTGCGCGTTCGCGGCCGGGGTACTGCGGGCCGAGGCGTCCCACGAGCCCGGTTATTACGACGTCGTGCATTCGCATTACTGGCTGTCCGGGCAGGTCGGCTGGCTGGCCCGGGACCGCTGGGCGGTGCCGCTGGTACACACCGCCCACACGCTGGCCGCAGTGAAGAACGCAGCGCTGGCCCACGGTGACACTCCCGAGCCGCCGCTGCGCACGGTCGGAGAACAGCAGGTTGTCGACGAGGCCGATCGGCTGATCGTCAACACCGATGATGAAGCCGGACAACTGGTTTCGATCCACCATGCCGATCCGGCGCGAATCGACGTGGTCCACCCTGGGGTGGACCTCGACGTCTTCCGGCCGGGTGACCGCCGAACGGCCCGGAGCGCGTTGGGGCTGCCGCTCGACGGTCGTGTGGTGGCCTTCGTCGGCCGGATCCAGCCGCTGAAAGCGCCTGACATCGTGTTGCGGGCGGCCGCCCAGCTGCCGGGGGTGCGCGTTGTCGTGGCCGGTGGCCCTTCGGGCAGCGGGCTCACGCGACCGGAGGGCCTGGTCTCACTCGCCGAGGACCTCGGCATCAGCGAGCGGGTGACCTTCCTGCCGCCGCAGTCCCGCACGAACCTGGCCACGCTGTTCCAGGCGGCCGACCTGGTCGCGGTCCCGAGCTATTCGGAGTCGTTCGGGTTGGTCGCGATCGAGGCGCAGGCATGCGGAACGCCGGTGGTGGCCGCCGCGGTGGGCGGGCTGCCCGTTGCGGTGCGCGATGGAGTCACCGGCACCCTGGTGGGTAGCCACGACATCGACGACTGGGCCACGGCCCTCGGCGACCTGCTTCGGTTCGTGGACAGCCCGCGGGCCGAGGCGATGAGCCGGGCCGCAGTGGCACACGCCTCGAGGTTCTCCTGGGAGACCACCGCCGACGCACTGCTGGCCAGCTACCGGCGCGCGATCGGGGACTTCACCGGCGGGCGCCGGCGCCGCGGCGGCGCGCTGTCGTCGGACCGGGCGTCGGCGCGCGGTCCGCGCCGCTGGGTGTCGCGTCGAGGGGTGGGGGCATGACGCCGTCCGATCAGTCAGTGCGGCAGATGATCGAGAGCGCGCTGCAAGCCAGCGACCTGGCCTACTCCGAGACCCCCGGATCCCACGGCGGGCCGCCGGGGCTCGTCGTGGAACTGCCCGGGGAGCGCAAACTCAAGACCAACACCATCCTGAGCATCGGGGAACACTCGGTACGCGTCGAGGCGTTCGTGTGCCGCAAACCGGACGAGAACCATGAGGGCGTCTACCGGTTCCTGCTCAAGCGCAACCGCCGGCTCTACGGGGTCGCCTACACTCTCGACAACGTGGGCGACATCTATCTGGTGGGCAGGTTGTCGTTGGCCTCGGTCGACGCCGACGAGCTCGACCGGGTGCTCGGCCAGGTGCTCGAGGCGGTGGACTCGGACTTCAACACGTTGCTGGAGTTGGGTTTTCGCTCCTCGATCCAGAAGGAGTGGGACTGGCGGGTGTCGCGCGGCGAGTCGCTGAAGAACCTGCAGGCGTTCGCCCACCTGATCCACGAAGACGACGACGGGGCGCGCGAAGCGCGATGAGGTGGGGGTCCCACCCGCTTGCGGGGGCGAGTCGAGCAAAAATCCACGAAGACGACGACGGGGACCGTGCGTGCCCGTGAGATGCTAGGCCGATGCAACGACGAGACCCGGGCACGCTGGTGCTGCTGCGCCACGGTGAAAGCGAGTGGAACGCCAGCAATCAGTTCACGGGCTGGGTCGACGTCGGCCTGACCGACAAGGGGCGGGCCGAAGCGTTCCGCAGCGGCCGACTGCTGACCGAACACGACTTGTTGCCCGACGTGCTGTACACCTCGCTGCTGCGGCGGGCGATCAGCACGGCGCACATGGCTTTGGAGACCGCCGACCGGCTGTGGATTCCGGTACGGCGCAGCTGGCGGCTCAACGAACGCCATTACGGTGCGCTGCAGGGCCTGAACAAGGCCGACATCAAGGCGCGCTACGGCGAGGAACAGTTCATGGCCTGGCGGCGCAGCTACGACACCCCGCCACCGCCGATCGAGCAGGGCAGCCAGTTCAGCCAGGATGCCGACCCGCGTTACGCCGACATCGGCGGCGGCCCGCTGACCGAGTGCCTGGCCGACGTGGTGGACCGGTTCCTGCCGTATTTCACCGACGTCATCGTCCCGGATCTGCGTAGCGGCAAAACCGTGCTGGTCGTCGCGCACGGCAACTCGCTGCGTGCCATGATCAAATACCTCGACGGGATGTCGGACGAGGAGATCGTCGGGAGCAACATCCCCACCGGCATCCCGCTTCGCTACGACCTGGATGCCCAGCTGCGGCCGATGGTTGCCGGCGGCACCTACCTCGACCCGGAAGCCGCCGCCGCCGGCGCCGCGGCGGTTGCCGGGCAGGGCCGCGCCTAGCCCACGGCGGCGTGCGCGGCGCCCCGGAACCCGGGTTTGCCAAACATCACGTGAACGACAGCCGAATACCTGTTGCGTAGCCTGTGACTTGTCCGATTTTGGCCTCATTCCGCTAGGGCTGCGTTCAGAAGGATTTGTAGGATTTTCCATGTGACTGTGTTCTCGGCAGTGTTGCTGGCCGGGGTCTTGTCCGCGGTGGCGCTGGCCGTGGGTGTTGCGGCCGGCATTCGGCTGTCGTCGCGGCTGGCCCAGCGCCGGCAGCGGGCGGCCGCCGAGTCCACCGGGATCACGGTCGCGCAGATGCTGCAGCGAATCGTCGGACTGATGCCGTTGGGCGCGGCGGTGGTGGACTGCCATCGCGACGTCGTCTACCGCAACGAACGGGCCAAGGAACTGGGCCTGGTGCGCGAGCGGCAGCTTGACGACCAGGCCTGGCAGGCCGCGCAGCAGGCGCTGGACGGTGACGACGTCGAGTTCGACCTGCGGCCGGCGAAACGCGCGGCTGGGCGCTCGGGGTTGTCGGTGCACGGGCATGCCCGGTTGTTGAGCGAGGAGGACCGCCGGTTCGCGGTGGTCTTCGCCCACGATCAGTCCGACTACGCCCGCATGGAGGCGACCCGGCGCGACTTCGTGGCCAACGTCAGCCACGAGCTGAAGACACCGGTCGGGGCGATGGCTCTGCTCGCCGAGGCCCTGCTGGCGTCGGCCGATGACTCCGAGACCGTCCGTCGGTTCGCCGAAAAGGTGCTCATCGAGGCCAACCGGCTCGGCGACATGGTCGCCGAGCTCATCGAGTTGTCCCGGTTGCAGGGCGCCGAGCCGTTGCCGAACGTCACCCCCATCGACGTCGACGCCGTCGTCTCCGAGGCGATTTCGCGCCACAAGGTGGCCGCCGACAACGCTGACATCGAGGTCCGCACCGATTCGCCCAGTGGCCTGCAGGTGCTGGGCGACCAGACGCTGCTGGTCACCGCGCTGGCCAACCTGGTGTCCAACGCGATCGCCTATTCGCCGCCGGGGTCGCCGGTGTCCATCAGCCGCCGCCGCCGCGGGGAAAACGTCGAGATCGCCGTCACCGACCGCGGCATCGGGATCGCCCTGGAAGACCAGGAGCGGGTCTTCGAGCGGTTCTTCCGTGGCGACAAGGCGCGCTCGCGGGCAACCGGCGGCAGCGGGCTGGGCCTGGCCATCGTCAAGCACGTCGCGGCCAACCACAACGGCAGCATCGGCGTGTGGAGCAAGCCGGGCACCGGGTCGACGTTCACGCTGTCCATCCCGGCTGCCCTACCGTCCCAGCGGGACGACGAGCGGGAACTCGAGCAACCGTGGGGTCGTGACGTGCGGCCCGACCGGTCCCAACGAGAGGAAGAACTGAGTCGATGACCCGCGCCTATGACGATGCAGAGCGCAGCGATGAGGA
>NZ_JBYCLC010000217.1:0-3596 GCF_057473685.1 Mycobacterium sp. TH-M116
CCCGGCGGTAACTGGGTGGTCGTGGGCACACCCAAACCTGCCGACGGCGTTCCGCCGCCGCCGCTGAACGCCAAGCTTCCCGACGAGGGCCCTCCGGCCCCGCGGCCGGAGCAGTCCCCGGAGGTCCCGGTCCGGATAGAGCCGGTCCCCGGCGACCCGGCGTCGCCGGCGCGGCCTGGACCCGAGATTCTGCTGCGCGTCCCGGACGGCTCCTCGACCGTCGGCGGCCAGCACCTGCCCGCCGCGCCGCCGGTGCCGCCCGGCATGCCGGGGGTGCCGTTGACCGGGCAACCCCCGGGGTTGGTCGCGGCGCCCGGGCAGCCGGCGGTTGCGGGCCCGACACCAGGGTTGCCGGCCCCCGGTGTGCCCGTGCCTGCTCCGGGGCCCGCCGAGATTGCGGTTCCGCTGCAACTGGGCACGGCGCCCGAAGCCCCGCAGGCCGCGGTTCCCGCCGTCCCCGGCGCCCCGGTTCCGCAGCCCGCTACCGCGGGACGGTTCGCGCCTCCCGTCGCGACTCCGGGTGCGCCCGGATGAGCGGCGGCGAGCCCGGGCGGACCAGCCGGTCGCACTCGGCGCGACCGGGCCGTGGTCCCCGCAGATCCGACAAAGAGCCCCGGCAGCCTAAGCGAGCCGGCGCGGCGCGCAAAGCCCCCCAGGCCGGGGACGCGCGAGAACCCGCGCGATTCCGCACGTCCAAGGGCGGCGCCAAATCTGGAGCGGTTTCCGGGCCGGGCGGGCTCCCGGCCGGCCACTCGGCGCGGGCGCGGCGTACGCGTCAGCTCGTCGAGGTAGGGACGCGAGGCGCGTCGTTCGTCGCCCGGCACCGCGCCGGCAACGCGGTCATCCTGGTGATGACGCTGATCGTCGCGGCGCAGTTGTTCGTCCTGCAGGTGACCGATGCCCCGGCGTTGCGCGCTCAGGCGGCCGGACAGCTCAGGGTCACCGACGTCGAGAAAGCGGCGCGCGGCAGCATCATCGACCGCCACAACGATCAGCTCGCGTTCACCATCGAGTCGCGTGCCTTGACCTTCCAGCCGAAGCGGATCCGCAAACAGCTGGAGGAGGCCAAGGCCAAGAACTCGTCGGCTCCCGACCCGCAGCAGCGGTTGCGTGACATCGCCAAGGAGGTCTCGGCGCGTCTGAGCAACAAGCCGGACCAGCAGACCGTGCTGAAGAAACTGCAAAGCGACGAGTCGTTCGTCTATCTGGCCCGCGCCGTCGACCCGGCCGTTGCCGGCGCGATCTCCGACAAGTACCCCGAGGTGGGTTCCGAACGACAGGACCTGCGCCAGTACCCGGGCGGATCGCTGGCGGCCAACATCGTCGGCGGGATCGGCTGGGACGGCCATGGGTTGCTGGGACTGGAAGAGTCCATGGACGCCGAACTCGCCGGAACCGACGGTTCGGTCACCTACGACCGTGGATCCGACGGCGTCGTCATCCCCGGCAGCTACCGCAACCGGCACCGCGCGGTCAACGGCTCCACCGTGCAGCTGACCCTCGACGACGACATGCAGTTCTACGTGCAGCAGCAGGTCCAGCAGGCCAAGAACGTGTCCGGGGCGCACAATGTCTCGGCCGTCGTCCTGGACGCCAAAACCGGCGAGGTGCTGGCCATGGCCAATGACAACACCTTCGACCCCTCCCAGGACATCGGGCGGCAGGGCGATCGGCAGCTGGGCAATCCGGCGGTGTCCTCGCCTTTCGAGCCGGGCTCGGTGAACAAGGTCATCACCGCCTCGTCGGCCATTGAGTACGGGCTCTCCGATCCCGACGAGGTGCTGCAGGTGCCCGGCTCGATCACCATGGGCGGGGTGACCGTGCACGACGCCTGGGAACACGGCGTGATGCCCTACACCACCACCGGCGTGTTCGGGAAGTCGTCCAATGTCGGCACCCTGATGCTGGCGCAGCGCGTGGGCCCGGAGCGCTTCTACGACATGGTCGAGAAGTTCGGGCTGGGACAGCGCACGAACGTCGGACTGCCCGGCGAGAGCGCCGGGCTGGTACCGCCGATTGACCAGTGGTCGGGCAGCACCTTTTCCAACCTGCCCATCGGTCAGGGCCTTTCGATGACTCTGCTGCAGATGACCGGTATGTATCAGGCGATCGCCAACGACGGGCTGCGGATCCCGCCGCGCATCGTCAAGGCGACGATCGCGCCCGACGGCACCCGCACCGAGGAGCCGCGCCCCGAAGGCGTCCGGGTGGTGTCGCCGCACACGGCCCAGACGGTGCGGAACATGCTCCGAGCGGTGGTACAGCGCGATCCGATGGGTTACCAGCAGGGCACCGGGTCGGCGGCCGCGGTGCCCGGCTACCAGATGGCAGGCAAGACGGGCACCGCCCAGCAGATCAACCCGGGCTGCGGCTGCTACTTCGACGACGTCTACTGGATCACCTTCGCCGGCATGGCCACTGTCGACAATCCGCGCTACGTCATCGGCATCATGATGGACAACCCGGACCGTAACCCCGACGGTTCGCCGGGGCACTCAGCGGCCCCGCTGTTCCACAACATCGCGGGCTGGCTGATGCAGCGAGAGAATGTGCCGCTGTCACCCGACCCGGGACCGCCGCTGACCCTGCAGGCGACCTAGCGACCAACGTTCGCCGGGTGGACACTGTTCATCTGTGCCGCCGCACGTCATCTCGGATACGCGATCACGGCGTCGACGAGAGCGTCGACGAACCTGTCGACGACTACCTCACCCGTGACGATCACCCGGTGGTGCAGCGGTCCGACCAGCCGTTGGGCCAGCATAGCCACGTCCGCGCCGGGCGGTAGCTCTCCGCGTGCGATCGCGCGGGCGACCGCGCGGGCAAACGGCTTCTGGTCACGATTCGTGTTGCTCGACGGCTGGCCCGACGTGGATCGTCAGGTGGTCAAGCTACGTGAACCGGTGCTGGCGCCCGGCGCGCTGATCGTCGGCGACAACGTCAACCTGGATCCCGATCACGCCTATCTCGACTACATGCGTGCCCCGGAGAACGACGACATCAGCACGGCGCTGCCGCTCGAGACGGGTTTGGAGCTGGCCGTCCGCGTTTAGTGCCCAGTACGGAAGGCGCGGTTGCGGGCATCGATCTGTTCCTGGGTCGCCGGGACCAGCCGGTCGCCTCCGGGTGCCGCCATCGCCTGAATTGTGGTGGCGAGCGGTCGCTGGTGCTGCTCGTAGCGCTCCCAGGCCCCGGTGATGTCGTCGGGGCGATCGCGCAGGGCTTGGGCCAGAAACCAGGCCCCGGTCAGTGCCAGACTGGTGCCGCGCCCGGTCAGGTTGGAGGTGCAGTGCGCGGCGTCGCCGACCAGGACGACCCGGCCGCGGTGCCAGACGGGCATCCGGATCTGGCTGACCGAGTCGAAGTACAGTTCCGGATCGGCCAGCGCCGCGTCGACGAGTTCGGGGATGCGCCATTCGGTGTGTCCCGCAAAAGCGCCGGCGAGGATCCGCTTTTGCCCATCGAGGTCGTGATAGTCGTACTCGATCCAGGGCGAGCGAAACGTGAAGACCGCCAGGGCTTTGTCGTTGTAAGTGGCGATGCCGGCAAGATGGTCGGGAAAGTTGTACATCGGGTTGGTGCGCCCGGTCGGGATG
>NZ_JBYCLC010000218.1:0-3071 GCF_057473685.1 Mycobacterium sp. TH-M116
CACCGCGAAGCCCAGGCCCGCTTCGTCGGGCCGGTGCTCGGCGGTCATGTCGATGCCCCACGCGCGGTAGCCCTTCTCCATGCGCAGGCTGTTGAACGCCAGACGGCCCGCGGCGACGGCCCCGTGGCCCCGGCCGGCGGTCCACAGCAGGTCCCACAGTGCGGCGCCGTAGCCGGCCTCGGTGTAGACCTCCCAGCCCAGTTCGCCGACGTAGGACACCCGCAGCATCGTGACCGGCAGGGCGCCCAGGTAAGTCTGCAACGCGCGGAAGTACGGGAAAGCGCTGTGCGACAAGTCGTCTTGGCACAGGGGTTGTATCAGCTCACGCGCGGCCGGCCCCCACACGCCCACGCCGCAGGTGCCCCCGGTGACGTCGCGCAGCGTGACGCTGCCGTCGTCGGGCAGATGCCGGGACATCCAGTCGAAGTCCTGCGGTCCGTTGGCGCCCACCTGGAACCGGTTCTCGGCCAGCCGAGCGACGGTCAGATCGCTGCGGATGCCGCCGCTTTCGTCGAGCATCAGGGTGTAGGTCACCGACCCGACACTCTTGTCGACGTCGTTGGTGCACAGCCGCTGCAGGAAGCCGGCGGCGCCCGTGCCGCTCACCTCGTAACGGGTGAGCGGCGTCATGTCGTACAGCGCGACGCGGTGCCGGGTCCAGGCCGCTTCGGCGACGGCGATCGGCGACCAGAACCGGCCGGCCCAGTCGTCGCGGTCGGGAACCTGCACGCCGGCGGCCGCAGCCTGCGCGACCAGACCGGCGTTGGCCTCGAACCACGCGGGCCGTTCCCAGCCGCCGCCCTCGTAGAAGAAAGCGCCCAGCTCGATGTGGCGGGCGTGAAAGGGGCTGGTGCGCAGGCCGCGCAGCGCGCTGCGGTGCTGGTGCGGGTGCACGATGTCGTAGACCTCGGCGAACGCCTGCGTGCAGGTCTGCTCGATGAACCGCGGACTGCGCGCGAACTCCTCGAACCGGTACAGGTCGCTCTCGTGCACATCGACCGAGGGGGCGCCGTGCACAATCCATTCGGCGACGGCTTTGGCCACCCCGGCCGAGTGGGTGACCCAGACCGCCTCGGCGACCCAGAACCCGCCGAGGTCGCGGTGCTCGCCGAGCAGCGAGAAGCCGTCCGGGGTGAACGAGAAGATCCCGTTGAAGCCCGCCTCAACCTTGGTGTCGCCCAGCGCGGGCAGCAGCCGCACGGAGTCGCGCCAGGCCGGGGCGAAGTCCTCCTCGGTGAACGGCAACATCGACGGCATCGGCTCGCCGGCGGTGTCGACCAGCAGGGTGGACATGGCATCGGTTCCCAGGGGCATCGGCGGGTGCCCGTAGTAGCCGATGCCCAGCCGGTCGACGTGCTCACGGAAGTAGAGATCGGCGTCCTGGTGGCGCAGGATCGGCAGGCCCGCGTCGCGGTCGTCGGTGTTGCGGCCCACCAGAGGGGCGACCTGCCCGGTCGTGGCGTACTGGTGGGCCATCGGCACCAGCGGCAAGGTCAGCCCGACCTGGTGGGCCAGCTGAGCCCCCCAGAACCCGGCCGCGCACACCACGATGTCGGCGTCGATGAGCCCGCGCGCGGTGCGGACGCCGCAGACCCGGCCGTTGCGATCCACCACCCCGAGCACTTCGGTGCCGGGCACAAAAACCGCGCCGCGTTCGGTCGCGCGCCGCGCCTGGGCCTCGGCCGCCCGCAGGGCCGCGGCGAGCCCGTCCGTCGGGGTGTGGAAGCCGCCCAGGATCTGCTCGCGGTCCAGCAGCGGGTGTAGCGCGGCGCACTCGGCGGCGCCCAGGAGGCGGCCCGGTATCCCCCAGGCCTGCGCCCAGCCCGCCTTGCGGTGCAGGTCCGCCCAGCGCTCGGCTGTGGTGGCGACCTCGAGCCCGCCGAGCCGGGTGAACACCGGCCCGCCCGGGTGACGCAGCGCCGAGAACTTCTCGACGGTGTAGCGGGCGAACGCGCTCATGGTGCGCGAGGAGTTGGTCTGAAAAACCAGGCCAGGGGCGTGCGACGTGGATCCGCCGGTGGCGAACAACCCGCCGCGGTCGACCACGGTGACTTCGGTGAGACCCCGCTCGGTGAGCTCGTCGGCCAGCGACGTCCCGACGATGCCGGCGCCCACGATGACAACTTTCGGTCCCATACGCCCCTGCCCTCGGCGATTGTTGCTTGTGTTGCGTAATGCGAAACACGTTCTGTAATTCGCAACATGATGAGGCCGTGCTGGAGTGCTGTCAAGCCGCCGGCCGGCGGCCATACACTGACCCCCCGTGGGCATGCTGTTCGGGTTGGCGCCGTGGATCGTCTACTGGTCGCTGGTCGGCAACGTCCCCGCGACCGCCGCCGCGTCGTGTGCCCTGGTGACCGCTCTCGCGGCGCTGCTGATCGGGGGATTCCCGGGTAAGGCCGGACGCGTGCCGCAAGCCGGTGCGGTGGCGACTTTCGGGCTCCTGACGGTTCTCGCCCTGGCTCTCGGCGAGTCGTTCGCCCTGGCGTGGATGCTGCCGCTGGGCAACGCCGGCATCCTGCTCGTCACCGTGAGCGGTGCGTTCCTGGGCAGGTCGTTCGTGGCGGACGTCGTCGCTGCGGAGCAGCCGCCCGACGTCGTCGCTACTGAGTTGTTCGGCCGGATGTCCGGACTGCTCACCTGGGCGTGGGTCGCCGCATTCGCCGGGATGACCGTGTCGTCGGCCATCCCGCCGCTCGTGTACGACGATGCCACTGTGCGCGACGCGGTCCCGTTGCAGGTCGTCTGCTCCTGGGTGGTCCCGTTCGCGTTGCTGGTGCTGGCCGCGCTGGTGTCGCGGGTGCTGCCCGCGCGGTTGCTGGCCGGGATCGAGGACGTCGAGCGGGAAACCTCGTTCGTCGCCTACGACGAGGCCACCATCGACGAGCTGTACTACCTGGCGCAGGAGCACGCCAACCGCGAAGTCGGCCCCGGCAAGGAGGCGTACAGCGTGAAGGTCGGCGGGATGGGGACGCCGCTGACCGGAGACGAGTCGCGAAAATCGTGGCCGTCCACCTACAAGGTGCGCGACAGGCGCCGGTGACGGCGGGTGCGGCGTTCACGTGCCGGGC
>NZ_JBYCLC010000219.1:0-2186 GCF_057473685.1 Mycobacterium sp. TH-M116
CCTCGGGGAGCGTCACGACCCCCGCCTCCCCTGGTCGAGCAGATCCGACAGCGCCACCACCAGCGCGGCGGGCGCGCGCCAGCTGAAGACGCCGCACGGGTGCCCGTCGACTACCGGGGTGCCCACCCCGCACATACCCCGCACGAACAGGTACAGCACCCCGCCCAGGTGGGTCTGCGGGTCGTAGCCGGACACGCGCCACCGCAGAAAGCGGTGCGCTACCACGACATACAGCAGCGCCTGCAGCGGGTAGTCCGAATGCAGCATCGCCTCGGCCAACCGCGCGAAGCTGTAGTCGGCGGCGGTGTCGCCCAGCTTGTTGGTCTTGTAGTCGACCACCAGGTAGCCGCGCCCGGGCAGCCGCAGCACCACGTCGATCGAGCCCGCCAGGTACCCGCGCAGCGGCTGCGCCCCCCACCCCGGCGACATCAGTCGCTCGGCATACGGCGCCAGCGGGTCGGCGGCATCCAGGTGCGCGCCCAGTAGCTCACCCACGTCACTCAGGCACACCTCGGGTACGGCGCCACGCAGGTCGCCCCCGGCCAGCGGGATCTCGAAGTCCAGCTCGCGCAGGCGGTCCCGGACACCGATGTGTCGCAACGTCGCGCCCGGGGCCAGCGGTCCCAGCGGGGTGTCGTGCATCGCCACCAGCGCGGCACCCAGCTCGGCGGCATCGGCGTCGACGGGCCACCATGGCGCCTGCCGCCGTACCTGCTCGGTCAACTCGGCGGCCAGGTCGGGGGCCGACGGATCGGCCGTCTCCAGCGCCGCGTGCACCAGCGAGCCGAACGCCGGACCGCCCGGCATCGCCGCCAGCGGCGAGGGGAGGTCCGCGGAACCGACGGTGCCGGGTTCGGTCGAGACGACCGCCTCCACTTCGTCGTCGCGCGCGCCGACCTCGGGTTCGCTTGCCGCGCCGTAGGCCTGCGCCGCATGCACCAGCCCCGAGTACGACGTGCGTCGCCACCCGGTGTCGATGGTGCGGTGAAAGTGCCGAACCGCCAAGTCGCCTGCAGCGCCGGGCTTTCGGGCCGCCGCAGCGGGGACGATCACGGACTGCTCGACCGACGGGCCCCCCGCGGCCTCCCACCGCTTGAAGACCGCCCAGGCGTCCTCGTCGTCGACCCGCGGTGCGCACTGGTCGGGTACGGTCGCCTCGCCCGCGGCACGGCCGCGAAGCAGCCGCGAGAGCCCGCCGTTGACCTCGTCGCGGCTCGGCGCCCACCACGCCACCACCTGCGAGCACGCCCGGGTCAGCGCGACGTAGGTGAGCCGGATGGTGTCGCGCGCCTCCTCGGCGCGGTGCAACTCCTCGACGGCGTGGCGGTGCGGGCCGCGGCTCTTGCCACCGACGTACAGGCAGCGGGTGTCGGCGTCGTCGTGATAGCGCAGGATGTCGCCGTTACCGACGTAGCGGTTGAACGTGAAGGGCAGATACACGATCGGGAACTGCAGCCCCTTGGCCACGAACACCGTCATGATCTGCACGGCCGCGGCGTCGCTGTCGAGGCGGCGGTTGCGTTCGGTGACGCCCCGGCGAGCGTCGCATTGACGGCGCAGCCAGTCCCGCAGCGCCGGTAGGCCCAGGCCGTTCCGGTGCGCCGTTTCGTGCAGCAACTGCGCGATGTGCGCCAGATCGGTCATGTGCCGTTCACCGCCGCGTTCGCGCAGCACGCGACGGCCCATGCCGGCCAGCTGGGCCGCCTCCAACACCGCCGCCACCCCGCGCCGGCGGGCATGGTCGGCCCATTCGCGCAGCGTGCCGGCCACCCGATCGGTGAGCTTGTCCCCTTCGGCGGCAAGGATTTCGGCGGTTGCGCCGAAGAACATGGTGCAGGCGGCGGCGCGGACCAGCCCGCTGCGCTGCGGCGCGTCGAAGGCCTCCAGCAGGCACAGCCAGTCCCCGGCGGCCCGGGACGTGAAGACATCGGTGTCGCCGGTGTAGACGGCCGGCACCCCCGCTTCGGCCAGCGCATCCCGGCACGCACGCGCGTCGTCGTGGCGCTCGACGATCACCGCGATGTCACCCGCCCCGACGGGCCTGCCCGCATAGGTGGCGCCGCCGGCCAGCAGGCCCGCGATGTCGGCAGCCAGGTCTTGCGGAATGTGCCCGCGCAGCGTGTCGATCGGGATGGCGGTGCTGCCGGTGTAACCCAGTGACCGGCGTTTGACGACGCGCAGCCGAA
>NZ_JBYCLC010000220.1:0-1993 GCF_057473685.1 Mycobacterium sp. TH-M116
GCCGCCTACAACCGGTTGGTGCTGTGGTTCGTCGACCACGTCGCCGCGCTGGGCCGGGTCCCGGCCCCCGCGAAGGCGGCGCTGATCGGCGCGGTCATCGGGCTGGCGATGTTCGTCTACCCGCTGGCGGTGGGCGGCGGCGACCCGGTGAGCCAACTGATTCTCGGGGGGCACCATTTGTTTCTGTCGGTGGTCATCGGCTACCTGGTGGTGCGGCTGGTCGCGGGCCCACTGTCGTACTCGGCGGGTGTGCCGGGAGGGCTCTTCGCGCCGTTGCTGGCGGTGGGAGCGCTGTGGGGGCTGTTGTTCGTCGGCGTGTTCAACCTGGTGTGGCCGGCGAACGCGTCGTCGCTGGGGATTCCGATGGCGCTGGTGGGTATGGCGGCGTTCTTCGGGGCCACCGTCCGCGCCCCCGTCACCGGGATGGTCATCGTCGTGGAGATGACCGCCACGACGACGGTGATCGTGCCCATGATGGCCGCGACCGCCGCGGCGGTGCTCGCCGCGTACCTGGTGGGGTCGCCGCCGATCTACGACAGCCTGCGCGAGCGGATGCCGGTGGACACCGCGATCAAAGGCGACGGCGGCTAAGAAGCGCGCTCGGTCCAGCCCAGCCGGCGGCTGACGCTGTCGGCGGCCGCGATCGTGCGCCGTGCGACCTGAGCAAACGCGGTGGTCTCAAGCCGGTAGGCAGGTCCTGACACGCTCAGCGCCGCGGCGATCCGGCCGTTGCCGTCGTACACCGGTGCGGCCACGGCGTTGAGCCCGATCTCGAGTTCCTCACGCGCGCTGGCCCATCCGGCGCGTCGCGCGACGGCCAGTTCGGCCTCCAGCGCGTCGATGGTCACGATGGTGTTGTCGGTGAAGGCCTCCAACGCGGGGCCGAGCCGGCCGCGCAGGTCGTCGACGTCCAGGCCGGCCAGCAGCACCTTGCCCGCCGACGTGGCATGCGCGGGGCAGGTCTGGCCCACCCAGGTCTGCAGCGCGATCTCCGCGGTGCTGACGGCTTCGGCGATGTTGACGATCCGGTTCTCGTCGAGGACAGCGAGATTCGCCGTTTCGCCGACCTCGGCCGCCAGCGTGTCGCAGGCGTCCTGGCTGAGCTTGACCAGATCCAGATGGCCGCTGCGCGAGCGCGCCAGCCGCGACACCGCGATGCCGAGCTGGTATTTGCCGCGCTCGGAAAGCTGTTCGACGTAGCCGCGCGACTCCAGCGCCGCGATCAGCCGGGACGCCGTCGACTTGTGCACGCCCAGCTCGTCGGCGATCTCGGTGACCCCGCCCCTGCCCATGTCCGCCAGCAGTTCGAGCACCAACAGGGCACGGTCGACCGATTGCACCGCGGGGCCCGCCTCGGGGCGACCGGCGGGGGCGTCTCCGTCGTCGCCGTTGGCCATGACGACCGAGCTTATACCGCTGTTCGGCCAGGGCCCGCTCACCTCGGCGCGGCGGGCGTGCCGATTCGCGCGATCACCCACCGGTGAAATTCGGCGATGTGGTGTTCGGCGGGCACCAGGACGCCGCCCGCGCGATACGCGCGCGAGGACATCGCCGGCTGCGTGCGCCGGCAGGCATCGAAGTCCTGCTCGTTGACCCGGTGGAACAGCTCCACCGAACGCGCGAGATCGCCCGTGGCCGCCACCTCGGGGGCATAAAGCCAGTCGCATTCGACGACGGTGCGATCCGGGGCCAGCGGAAACATCCGGTGGAAGATCACGTGGTCGGGAACCAGATTGATGAACACCGTGGGCTTGACGGTGATCGCGAAATAGCGCCGCTCCTGCCCGGCGCCCACCCCGGGCAGGCTGGGGAACCCCGCGCTGCCGTCGACGGTGAAACCGTCGACGCCCGAACCGAACTCGGCACCGCGCCCCACCGACGACTGGGCAGCCTGACCCCGCGCGAACTCGGGCACCAGCCTGGTCAGCTCGGGGTGGATCGTGGCGCAGTGATAGCACTCCATGAAGTTCTCGACGATCAACTTCCAGTTGGC
>NZ_JBYCLC010000221.1:0-4256 GCF_057473685.1 Mycobacterium sp. TH-M116
CCGGCGGCCGCGGCGAGCCATGCCAGAGCGGGCAGCCATCGCGCGCCGGCCCCGGTTCTCGCGCGGCGCAGCAGGGTGAACAACGCGATGCCGGCAACGGCCGCGAGGGCGAAGGTGGTTTTTCCCTGCCACCAGACGCCCGCCTCGGCACCGTGCGCCGCACCCGAGGAAGAACTACCCCAGGGAGCGACGCTGCCGACGACGATGCCCGCGCTCGCGGCGATCGCCGCGATCACATTCGGCAGGTGGCACGGTGCGAACCCGCCGGGGCTGCTGCCCGGCGCCGAGGCGTTGCGGTCACGGTCTTGCGGGTCAGGCATGTGCGGCCCTCGCAGGGATCTCGGTTTGAGGTTCCCATCCATGTTTCGGCGTCGGGGCGCCGATCGCCAGGGCCGAAAGTCCCGGTGAAAGCCCCCAGCCTGTGGTCACAGATCTGCACGCAACGGCGCGACGGGGCCGGTCGGGCTCCGCACGCTGCCGCACGACGCGGGGGACACCGAGACATCCCTCAACCCGCCGCAGCCGTCTTCGGCGCGGTGGATGCAGTCAGCCGGGTCTCGCTTGCCCGCTTGCCAGAATCCCATATCGTGTACATTCTTAACTATTAAATAACCAGTTGTAAATGTGCTTGGGGAGGGTGCGCGTGGACCTGCGAGCACAGCTGGCGCAGCTGCCCGAGGATGCGCGGGAATCCTTGGTGCAGAGGATAAAAGCGCAGTTGCTGGGCGCCGACGCGGCCGGCCCGGAGCACGATGTCGCCATCGCCGGCTGCGGCGTCGCTGCGCTCACCCTAGCGTTGGAGCTACGTACGGCACGGCCCCAAACGCGGATCGTCGTCATCGGGCCGAACCCTCACCCGGTACCGGAGATCACCCACACCGTCGGCGAGTCGACGGTCGAAATCGCCGCGCACTATCTGCGGGACCGCCTCGAATTGGCAGACCATCTGAACAGCTCCCAAATTCGCAAGATGGGCCTGCGCATGTTTTTCTCGCGCAACGGCAACACCGACATCGGCCAGCGCATGGAACTCGGCAGCTCCTCGTTCATCCCGCAGGTGACCTACCAGATCGACCGCGGCAGGCTGGAGAACGAGCTGCACCGGCGCTGCCTGGCCAAGGGGGTCGAGATCGTCGCCGGGCGCGTGCGATCCGTCGAGATCGGTACCGGGGACCGGCCCCACGTCATCACCGTCCAAGACGGCGACGCCGTCACTCGCGCGACGGCTCGTTGGGTGGTCGACGCATCGGGACGAACCCGGACGCTTGCCCGCCAACTCGGGCTGCGACGGGCCACCGAACACCACTGCAATGCCGCCTGGCTGCGCGTCGCGGCAGAGATTGACGTGAACCAGTGGAGCGAGGACCCGGGTTATGGGGCGCGTCTGACCGAGGGTGACCGCGCGCTGTCGACGAACCACCTGATGGGCGAGGGCTACTGGGTCTGGCTCATCCGACTCGCTTCCGGGGCAACCAGTGTTGGCATCGTCGCGGATCCCGCTTTCCATCCGTTCGATGGCTTCAACACGCTCGCCAAAGCGCAATCGTGGCTTCGCGACCATGAGCCGCAGTGCGCCGCGGTCCTCGCAGAGCACGAGAGCTCGATCAAAGATTTCCGGGTGATGAGCCACTACAGCCACGGAGTCTCCAAAGTCTACGACGGGCGCGAACGCTGGTGTATCACCGGCGATTCCGGAGTTTTCCTCGATCCCTTGTATTCGTCGGGTCTCGACCTCGTTGCAATCGGCAACGGCCTCATCACCGACATGATCGCCCGTGAGCTCGACGGCGAAGACGTGGTCGCCCGATCCGGCATCAGTGACTCACTGTTCCGGTCGCTCACCGAAATGTGGCTCGCCATCTACCGCGATCAATACGCGCTGATGGGTTCGCAGACGGTCATGTCGGCCAAAGTGATCTGGGACATCGCTTTCTACTGGGGCTTTCTGGGGCTGCTCTACAGCAACGGCCGGTTTGCCAGTGTCGCCGACGATCCCGGTGTGGTGCCGCACCTGCAGGGGATGATCGACCTCAGCAACCGCATGCAACGGTTTTTCCGGGAATGGGCCGCGGTTGAGGGAAGACATCCGTCGGCGGGCTTCGTCGATCTGTACGAACCGATGACGTTCATGGCCAGGCTCCACACCGCGATGATGGGCACAGCGACCAATTACACGGCCCAGTTCCATACGAACGCGCGGCTGCTTCGGCAGGTGGCGGGCCAACTGGTGGAAACCGTGGTGGCGGAAAAGTGTGGACAGTTTTCCGACGACGACGTCATGCGGCAGGCCCAGGCATGGCAACGGGATCCCCTCCTACGAGAACTGCGTTCGGTCTACCGCCACGAGCAGCTGACCAACCCCATCGGTGACGGGTGGGTTCTCGGCGCCGCGCCGGCCCTCGAATTCAGCTGACAGGAAACAAAACACCGCGGTTGTCGCGCCACCACTACAGGCCCAGCAGGCGGGATGAAAAGATGAACATGCTCGGGGGGCACGCGCCCCGTGAATCCTTGGCGATCGTCGGGATCGGCTGCCACTTCCCGGGCGGGGCCCGCACCCCGGAGAGCTACTGGCGGCTGCTGTGCAGCGAAACCGACGCCACGCGCGTCGTGCCCGAAACGCGGTGGAACACGGCAAAATACTACGACCCCAACCCCGCCAAGCTCGGCAAGATGGTTACCCGCCGGGGCGGATTCCTCGGCGAGATCGATCAGTTCGACGCCCAATTCTTCGGCATTTCCCCGCGCGAGGCGAACCTGCTGGATCCCCAGCAGCGCCTCCTGCTGCAGACAACGTGGGAGGCTCTCGAGGACGGGGGGCTCCCGGCGGATGCTCTGGCCGGAACCGATGTCGGGGTTTTCGTCGGCGGCTTCACCCTGGACTACCAGCTCCTGCAAAATCAGGGCCGTACGAGTCGCTACCGGTTCAAGACCCACTCCGCCACCGGGATGATGATGACGATGCTGGCGAACCGTATCTCGTTCGCCTTCGACTTCCGCGGCCCCAGCATGACGATCGACACGGCGTGCTCGAGCTCGCTCGTCGCGGTACATCTTGCGGCGCTGAGCATCTGGAACGGTGAATGCGAACTCGCGCTCGCCGGCGGCGTCAACGTCATGATCGGCCCCAACACTGCCATCGCGGAATCCAAGAGTGGGTTCCTCAGCCCTGACGGGCGCTGCAAGGCCTTCGACGACTCGGCCGACGGCTATGCGCGGGGCGAAGGCGCCGCCGTCGTCGTCATCAAACCGCTCGAGCAAGCGCTGCGCGACGGCGACGAGATCTACGCCGAGATCCTCGGCACGGCGGTGTCACAGGACGGTCGCACCGACGGCATCACCGTTCCCAGCGCTGACGCGCAGGAAGCGGCCATCACGGCCGCGCTGCGGCGAGCCGGCGTACACCCCGGCGAGGTCGGGTACGTCGAGGCGCACGGCACCGGGACCCCCGTCGGCGACCCGATCGAGGTCCGGGCCCTCGCCAATGCGCTCGCGTCCCACCGGCCCGTCGCGGACCCCCTGCTGATCGGATCGGTGAAATCCAACATCGGGCACCTGGAGGCCGGCGCCGGGGTAGCGGGGCTCATCAAGACCGCGCTGGTGCTCAAGTGTGGCTACATCCCCGCCACCCTGCATGTAGAAAAGCTCAGCAGCCGCATTCCCTTCGAAGACTTGAACGTCGACGTTGCGCGGACCGGCCGCTCGTTTCCCGCGGGCCGCCGCCGCCTGGCGGGGGTGAACTCCTTCGGTTTCGGCGGCACCAATGCCCACGTCGTGCTCGCCGAACCGCCCACACCGGTCCGCGTTCCCGCCGCGAACGGGCGGCCGGCGCTGCCGCTGGCCGTCCTGCCCGTTTCGGCGCGCACACCGGAGGCGTTGGCGGCCAGAGCCCAGGAGCTGGCCTCGCACCTCGACGCTCACCCCGATCTCACCCTGCTCGATCTCGGCTACACCCTCAGCCAGCGCCGCTTTCACCTGAGTCACCGCCGCACCGTGGTTGTGGGCAGCGTCAGCGAAGCGCGCGAACAACTTCGAGCGCTGGCCGACGTCGTGACAAACGACACGGCCCGCACTCCGACCGGTGTGCGCACGTTGGTGTACGTATGCACCGGCATGGGCCCGCAGTGGTGGAAGATGTGCCGGGGGCTGCTCGATTCCGATACCGCCTTCACAGAGAGCATCCTGCGGTGCGATCGGGAGCTCTCGCACTACACGAACTGGTCACTGGTCGACGAACTTCGGGCCGACCAATCACG
>NZ_JBYCLC010000222.1:0-10097 GCF_057473685.1 Mycobacterium sp. TH-M116
TTGTCGGGGACACACCGGTACGCCTTGTTGTGCGTATCTTGCGCGGGGTCGCATCTGCGCTGTTCAACTTGGTGCCCCCGGCAGGATTCGAACCTGCCGCGTCCCGCCGCGACCATCGCTGATCGACCCGGACTATCACTGGTACCAACGCATCGGCGGCGGCTTCATCGAAGCTGTGTATGGGGACACCCCGGCGGGCGAGCGTGTCGTGTTCTATGCAAACGACGACGGTATCGCCCAAGGGCTGCCTGTTAACGCAACTGCTACACGTCTCTGGCATTGCCTGAATCCCTCTGCGTCACAACCCTTGTCAGAGAATGTCGTGGTTGTAGGAGCGGCTGGACCCGAGGACGCGGCCCTGCCTACTGGGGTTGCTGACCTGGCTCGGGCGGCACACAGCGAGGTCGAGGTCGAGGGGTATGTAGCGCCGATTCGCGCTGAGCAGGGCCGCGGTGGCACACCACTACCCGCTGATCACCGACACCGTGCCGCTGTCCTCGTTGGTGACGTACACGTCGCCGGTGACCGTGTTGACCGCCACCCCGTTCGGGACCGGAGCCGACGCCGATGGTGGCGGTGACGGTGTTGGTGGCCGGGTTGATCACCGTCACCGTGCCGCTCTCCAAGTTGGCGACGTACACGTCGTGCCCGGGGTTGACCGCCACTGCGGACGGCTCGCTGCCGACGCCGATGGCGGCGGTGACGGTGTTGATGGACGGGTTGATCACCGTCACCGTGGTACCGCCCTCGTTGGTCACGTACACGTCGCCGCCGGGGTTGACCGAATCGGCGTCGGAGGGGGCGGCGTGACAGTAGGCGGCAAGGCCACGGGTGGCCCGGAAGCCTTGGCTGTAGTCACATCTTGTGGGGGAGCCGGCTGTGGTTGAGTGTTGTTTGTCCTGTGCCTGCCGATAAGCGTTGACACCAATAAAACGAGCGCAGCAGTTATTGCAGCGACAAGCACAGCGAGACCGGCCCACACGAGTCGACCATGCCGAGTGCTCGACATTTCATCGGTGTCGTCATCCTGTGACCAGGCCAGCTCTGGTTCATTGACCGGGGGCGGCGGCACCTGAGTCGTGTCGGCATCTGCGCCCTGTTTCGACGCGGCAGTGTCGTCAGTGCTCATTGGGGCGACGCTTTCGGTAGCTCGCCCGAGTCAGGCACCGGATCTTGCCAGTCGTCTGGCGGTTCGATCCGAGCTTTGATGCCCGCGTGGGTTTCGAGGAGGTACAAGAGGTTTGCGCCGTCGAATAACTCGATCGGTTTCCCCTCGGCGAAGTCGTAGGATGCTCTGCCGTATCCGCTTGTCGTGACAAGTATGCCCTTCGATGCGCCCTCGTTCTGGAGTGTGCCGTAGAGGTCGCGGACGGCAGAGACGCCAACAGTGTGCTGGTATCGCTTTGCTTGGATCACGACTTTGCCGCCCAAGATGGGATCGGTGTTGTAGGCGACGCAGTCGACACCGCCGTCCCTGGACGGTCGTGTTTGCCTAGTGTCTAGGCCAATTTTGTCGAACAGGTTCTGGATGAGCGATTCGAACTGTTGCGGCGTGAGTTCCATGAGGTTGGGACGATGATCGAGTTCTCCAAGGGTATCGGTTTCGGTGATAAATCGTGGGTCCACCATTGAGAACTCCAGCACAGGACGCACGGGCGTCAACTCCGTGGGGCTCCTGGAGATTCCGGCATTCAGGTGCTTCAGGCAGGCCGCGGGGTCGACCCGGTCGAGATCAATCGCGGTGAACGTATCTCGGGTCGTCCGGACTGTGATTAGGCATGGCCGAGTTGGTTTTCCGGTGCGCGGATCTATTGTGTCGACAACGCCGTTGAAGACGACGACATCGATGTGCTGCTTTGTGTCACAATCAAACACGTTCGCTAGGCACAACAGGGTCAATTGCGCTATCGCGCCCGAGTAAAGAGACTTCACTTGCGCGGCGGGTCGCATCGTCTGTCTTAGCCGGTCTGTGCTTCGCACGTATCGGTACGCTTTGACTGTCGGTACCACTTTTGCTGTGGGAAGTTCGTACTCGACCACCAGCTGACGCGATTCGGGTGAGTATGCGAGTTTGACGTTTGGTTCGAATCCGTCGGGCAGATGCGGTTGCATTGTCGTCAGGATGGATTTGACCCAAACGGCGACGCCGTTCGGATCCCCTTCGCGGTAGCCTGCTGGTACATCTGTCCCGCCGGCGGTCGACGGCAAGTTCTCTAGTCCACGTGTCAGCAGGGTACTGAGAGCACGTACCTGCGCTTCGATGCGCGCATTCTCGGCATCCACTTGTGGGTCGATGCCGTCGATGGCTAGGACACGCGCTAGGTCGTCACCGGTTAGGTTGACATCGTGGGTCCACCGCTCGTGTTGCCAGGCTTTTGCTGCTGCTGCCTCACGCTCGGCAGCTTCTGCACGGGCTTTCGCAGCGATCCGGGCCTCTTCGGCGGCGCGTTTGGCGGCTTCTGCACGGGCTTTCGCGGCGATCCTCTCCTGTTCAGCGGCCTCGGCTAAAGCGAGCTTCTGGGCTGCTGACCGCTTGGCTGCCACATAGACGGGTATAGACGCCAAGAACGCGAGATATGCCGCCTCGAACACCCAACCGGTGATTGTTCGCGCCGCCGAAGGGTTAGCGGCTCCAAACTTTACGGCCAGATAGGTTCCAAGAAACCAAGGCCATGCGATTGCCAGCACGACCACCGCGGCCCCAATCAAGAAGATGATCAGCGCGCCGTCATCGCCGCTCGAACTGCTGCGTCGTCTAGTTGGCGACATAAAAACCACCGCGTGCCCGGCCCCCAGCACTGATCTTCATGCGCGGAGATAGTACGCGGCGTCGCCGACAGCGGGTGCCGAAACGATGCTGCTCAGGCGTTTGCAGCATCCTCACAGGCTGGACGTGGCGTGCATGCGAACGCCGCCCTACGGTGGAACAACGCTCGGTGGTGGGGTTGGGTCAATGTCTAAGGGTGAGTCGGCGCAGACGGCGCTGGCAGAACGGTCTGAGTGATCGTGACCGGGGCCGGTGGTACCGCCGTCTGGGTGATGATGATCGGGACCGGTGACGGCGGTGCCGCTGTCTGATGATTGAGCGCAAGCACGGCGGCGACAGCAGACACGACGGCGGCGACGGCGGCTCCGATGGTCGCAAAGATCCCCAAGCGGGCGGTCCGAGCCGACCTTTCCGCGATGGTATTGGCGCGCTCGGACGATTCCTGGGCCTGAAGGAAAGCGATTTGGTCTTGGTAATTTGCGGGGCTGAATTGGTAGTTGCCGCCGCCGACCTTCTTTACCAACTCATCTTTGAGTTCAGGCACGGTCTTCTCGTAGAAGGTCTTGGGCTTGGGTGCGGGTTGGTTCATCGGGTTGCCTTAATCACGTGGTTTGGGGCGTATGCGACGTTAGGCCCAGTTTGCCGTACAACGACCGCAGCGACACGGCTCGAATCAAGGACGTACTTTGGCCAGTCGCTGTTGGCATCGCCCGACGATATGCACGCGCTCGCGGAGACGCTGGTGCGGGGCGCTTGTGCTCGTTGAGTGTAGGCACAGCGAAAGACATTGCGCTAGAGTCGATTACGTGTGGACAAACGTCCCCACGCCGTTGTCATGACAGGTGTACGGAGGCCGGGGGGAGGTCGTGAGCGGCAGACCGTACGCCCTGGGCAGGAACCACGCTGGTATCAGGTTCGGAGGATGCCGTCAGGGTGACGTCGTGCACGAAGATAACTGGCCTCTTAGTGCTGAGGCCCCAGGCTATGCCGCTTTTCCGGGCTGTCAGCGGTTGCTCAAGCTTGCGAAGCGGTTATATCGCGCCTAGCTACTGCGGCCTGGTGCGCCTGCCTTCTTAGATCAGTGTGCGTGTGTTCGTCTTTGAGGAGGTCGCGTCGTGACGGTTCGCCTTCACGAAGCCACGCATCGAAAGCGTCTTCCTCGGCTTTCAGAGTATCTGCCGTCCAAGCATCTTCGTTGTAAAGTACGGTTTCGATCCAGTCGCGTTGCTGATGCATTTCCCAGAGGACGGGTGCAGATTGTTCAGCGAGGGTGGGGATGTCTACTTCAACTCTGGTGTAATGCTTGACAAGTCGCTGCTGGAGAACGTAGATGCCTTGGTCGCTCAGCGTGGCGATTCGCGCCTTGGTCGACAACAGGTGGGCGGGTGCTGCTGTAACGTCAACGAGTTTCGCGGCATAGTGTTTCCCATCGATCAGATCCGCCAGCGGCATTATTCTGACGTTCCCATCCCACCCATCATGTGTAATGCGTTGGTGGCTTTCGACCGGAGCGACCGTGATCCGTGGACATAAGTCAGTGCCTCTGCGCATCGAGCAAGGATGCGCCACCACCTGCACGAGGCGCGGCTCGTCACCAAAACCCGGTAATACGATGCCGTCGAAAACATCGCCCTGAAAGACCAGACGACTCCGCGTGACGTCGCCCCGCTCGTCGTACAGATGTTCAGGCTCAATCGATTTCATACGAGACCGTTACTCGCCACGCATCCGAATGGATCGGAATCCGTCGGCGTCCTCGAACACTTCAAACTTGCTACGGGTCTCCCGCCATCTGGGTTGGATTTCGTCGAGAGTGTGCTGAACCGTCTTACGGTGCTCGGCGATGTCGAGAAGCGACACATCGTGACCTTTGAGATATAGGTCCAGCGGTCTGATGTGGTAACCAGCGCCGAGTGGTAGGTCCATCTCCATCCAATTTGCGGGGTCCTGTATGTGACCCTTTTGTTCCAGCATGTCGAGAAGGGCTGCAAACCTCGCCAGACGGCTCCGGTTTTCCGGTGTGGCGTCATTGCCTTTGCGCCACTTGCGAACTGCGGAAACGCTCACGTCTGCGATTTCGGCGATGTGGCTCCATGCCATACCGCGCTGATAGGCGAGTTCGTCAAGTAGTGCCGGGACCGCGTATCTGCTCTTGGATAATGCCCGCTCAGCCAAGTCCATTTCACGCGCCCGCTCGTGCACATCTTCGACTTCCACTCGGAAGAGTTTAGATGCTGTCCGGAGGTAGTCAGCTTGTAGCGACAACGCACTGGTTCGGGTGTGTTCGGAAACACCTGTGTAGTCCTGGATTTCACCGGAGTTTGCACCCGTACCGGCTGTCCGCGTTGTTGGAGTCGTCATGCGGTCTCTCCTCGAAATAGTTTTCGGGCTTCGTCAGTGATTGCATTCTGGAATGCTGCGCCCAAGGGGTCATTAACTGCGGTGAGGACGTCGGTGACTTCATGACTGTCCAACAGAACCGCGTCCTGTCCACCGAAGTCGCGGAATCCATCAAAATCCAAGACAAAGAATGGACCCGGGTCGAACTTCCGCCGGTTCAGAAATTGCGGTTGGACTATGGGAGCTTGGTTGAGTGCCGCGTGCTGGAAGTTGAGTCCCATCCCGTCGCCGAGATCAAATGTCACGAGCCCTTGCGCATTAGTCACTGTTACATCGTCGGGACCTACGGCTAGCGGCCCGAGGACGCAACTGCTAATCCATTTACCCCAACCACGGGCGTCTTGTATCGGGTCCGGAACCCGAACTTCGTCGATGTAACGAATACCTACACGCACCAGTCCCGAACGCACATTAGCGTTGACCAGCGCGTTGCAGACAGCTGCCACATTGGCGCGGAAGTCATCGAATTCGCGGTACGCGGTGGTCTCGCAGACGAAGGAAGACGGTGTGAGCAGAACGGATTCCGTTTTGGCTTTGTTCGTCAACAGGAGCTGGCGCTCTTGTTCCACCTGTGGTTGCGGCGCAACGCCAGGGGCGACGTTCCCCACATTGAACGTCACGTTGGTGCTGGTTAGCGGCTTACTGATAGGGAAACGGCCTTCGAGTGCGATAGCCACGTTGTCAAGCGTCTCCTGCTGCCGCAGGCGAGGGGTGTCTGTGAGCCGAACCTCGGTGGTCACCAGCGCCAACGGTGAGTTCGGGAAAACTTCTCGGTCGGCGTACATACCCAAAATCTATCTTGTTTGTACCGAGAGTGGTACCAAAACGCGTACCAAAACTTACACCCCAGATTCCGGGCTGTGGCCTGCCATCCAGCAAACTGACCTGGGACAAAGGAATCAAGCGCAGATCAAGCGGACAATCCGCGAAACCGATCTGACCTGCAAGAATGATGGTGCCCCCGGCAGGATTCGAACCTGCGACACCGGCTTTAGGAGAGCCGTGCTCTATCCCCTGAGCTACGAGGGCGGGGGCGTCTTTGAATACCTGACTAAAATCTAGCCGGTCGAAGCGCTGGGCGGTTGTCTGCGGTGTTCGTGGTGTCCTCATGCCGTTCCGGACGATTGGCCTGGTCGTCAGGGCGTGGCGGGTGTGAGTGTAGCGGGCACGCCGAAGGCCACGCGACGCTTGGGCGTGCGTGGTGGTCAGTGGATGCAAGCACATCGTTTCGGCATCCCGCACCGCTTCCTTGCCGATGGGGGTCAGCGCGGGGTCCACGTCGATCTGCCGATTGGCCTCGGAGAAGCCCGCCAGGATGTAGGCGGTGTAGGCATTGGCCAACGGCGGGGTCGCAGCCGGCAGCGGGGTGTCCGGTCCTACGTCGCCGACCGTTGTCTCCAGACCGAATGGGGTGCCGGTGGCGATCACGCCACGGTAGTCGAGGCCGCTGCCGGCGCTGAATGCCGTGGCGTGCGCAGCCGAGTTGACCGCGGCTCCGCCGCCCTGCGACTGCCCGATGATGGCCCACTTGCTGTTCAGCTTGTCCTGTAGATCCGGCATCTGGTGGACGGCGACCACCGAATCGACCACGTAGTGAGCGGTTGCGACGCTGTTGAGGTAACTCATCAAGCCTGGAGTACCGAGACCGGCGTAGTTGGTGGCCACGATGACGTAGCCCTGATCCAGCCAGTGCGACAGGTACTCCTTGTCCCGGGCGCTGCGCGGGTTGGCCGAGGGTGCGCAGTCGTCGCCGAGCCCGACGGTTCCGTGTGCCCATGCGATCACCGGCCAGCCCCCGGCCGGCGGCTCGCCCTTGGGAACGAATACAGCGGCGGTGCTCACGGCGGGGGCGTCGTGTTGGTTGTTGGTGGAGTACAGGATCCGATAGGTCCGGGCGGCACTCGGGACCGACAGTGCCGTAGACAGCGGCGCGGAGCCGATCAGCTCGCCGCCCTTCGAGGGGATCGGACCCGTGTACCCGGTGGCGTTCAACGCGGACCAGTCGGGAGCGGCGTGGACTGCGGGCGCCAAGGCCATGAAACTTGCGGCTGTGAGCACGACGACGCTGACATATCTGGTTCTACGAGTGCTCATGCGTCAATCACGCGGCACATGGTAGTTCGAACATCCTGTACGGCTTGAAAACTCACCACCACCCTATTCGTCGTCGCGGTCGAGAAAGGGATGCTCGGCGTACTTCACCGCGGTTACAGTCGGGCCAGTTGTGGCAGTGTCAGGTGGCGATCAGGACGTAGATGAGCAGTCCGGTGCCGTTGACGATCATGGCGGTCACAGGGGAGGGGAGACCGCTGCCGGGTCCACTGTCAGCTTCTTGATCGGGGGTGGCAGCACGATTGCGACCAGCGCCGAAGACATTACGATCGCAGCCACCGTCAGCCTGCTGTAGCGAACGAGGTGGACATCCCCCAGAACCGCGTGAGGAAAGTTAGAATCGTCGCGGTGTGCACGCGAGTTATGTGGCCCGACGCGGGCGATGTGGTTCTGGTAGGACGAAACATGGACTTCCACAAGGACCTCATGACGAACCTGTGGAAGCAGCCGCGCGGGGTGACCCGGGACGACGGGGTGGCCGGCAAGCTGACCTGGAACTCGAAGTACGGCAGTGTCATTGCGGCGGCGTTCGACATCATCTCGGTGGACGGCATCAACGAGGCCGGCCTCGCCGGGCACGTGCTGTGGTTAGCCGAATCCAGTTACGGCACGCCGGACGACTCGCGGACCCAGCTGAGTCAGGCGATCTGGCTGCAGTACTACCTCGACAACTTCGCGACCGTGGCCGAGGCGGTCGCCTGGACCGGCGAGACCAACCCCCAGGTGGTCCAGATGGACGACCCCACCGGCGGCAACCCACCGGCTATTCATCTGGCTCTCGACGACGCCACCGGCGACTCGGCGATTATCGAGTACGTCGACGGGCATCCGAACGTCTACCACAGCAGGGACTTCCGGGTGATGACGAACTCACCCACTTTCGATCAGCAGCTCGAGTTGGTGAAGAACTTCGAGGGACTCGGGGGCGCCAAGCCGCTGCCGGGTTCGACGCTGGCCTCCGACCGGTTCGCGCGGGCCAGCTTCTACGCCGGCCGGTTGCCCGAGCCGTCCAACCAGGTGGAGGCGATTGCGAGCATGTTCTCGGTGATCCGTAACGCCGCCCAGCCCTTCCGCGTCCCTGATCCGGGCAAGCCCGACGCCTCGCAGACCATTTGGCAGGTGGTGCTGGATCTGACCAACAAGCGGTACGTCTACGAATCCACGACCCGGCCCAACATCGTATGGGTCGACCTGGCCGATCTCGACTTCGCCGAGGGCAGCTCACAGCTCAAACTCGACCTGATCAGCGATTTCGCCGTGCAGGGCGGCATCGCGGGCAACGTCGGCGGCAAGTTCAAGGACATGGGACCGATGACTTTCCTGTCGCTGTCCCTGCTGCGCGAGCTGGAGAAGGCGAAGGCGTCCTCAAACGCATCGACGGCCCAGCCGACCGCGTTTCGATCCACTCAATGATCTCCGGCGCGATTTGTTCGGCGTCGTCCGTCACCAGGAAGTAGCCGACGCCGGGATGCACCTTGATCGTCTTGTCGCAGGTGAGCCGCTGGTGCAGGGCCCCGGTGAAGACGAGCGGGAAGGTGTTGTCACGTTCGCCGTGCAGCAACAGGGATCGGCGCGGCAACCTTCTCGACCGGACGATCGAGCTGTGTGGTCACGAGCGAGGCCGGCACCCCGGATGCTGATGGTCTTCAGTGAAGCGGATCGGCGGCCAGCTAGTCCTTGACACGGCGGTCGCCGCGACTTGACGGTCCCGCCCGTAAATTCGGCGGGCCCGTTCGCTGAGGCGTCGAGACTGCGGTGGCGGCGACGTCGAGGCGAAAAACGAGCGCTGAACGCAGTCTCGAAGCCGCCAGTGCAGACTCGACACCAGCGGCGTCTGGTAACAACCCTCGACGAACTGACGGCGAGACCACGTAGCAGGTCGTAGTAGGGCTCAACGTTGAAGGTCAACCCGGGACGGATCTTCGCCAGCGCCAGCACAATCGGTCGCAGCAGCCGCGCGACGAAGTGCCAGCGCATCCTGGAGGACGGGTCTCCGCACCTTCAGTCACTCCAAAGGCCTGTTCACTCAATCGGATCAAGCCATCGCGGCCATCATCACCTTGCGACTCATCACCTTGTGACCCGCGTTCGATGGGCGGCTGACGTCGTCGGGGAACTCGACGGTCTCGTCGCGGCCCTTGATCTGTACCCGCAGCTTCATGGCGGGAGCGCCCTTTGCGTTAGTCCGTCTCTTCGATGATGTGCATCGCGGCTTCCTCGGCCGACGCCGCGCCGCCGCTGATGCCGACGTCTTCGGCGACCATCTCCGACTCGGTGTCCTCGCCGAACCCCTGGTCGGGTGCTATCAGCCGCCCGGCCCGCGCGCGACCGACGTCGGCTCGCCGCTGCGGGAATTCGGCGTCGCGCTCGGCGTCGTCGGATAGCTGCCGCTCCGCCTCGTCGAGAATCACGCCGATCCGTGAGGCCGGATCCGGTTCTTCCTCGGCGAGGATCTGATCCATGCTCTCGCCGGGGCCGAAGGCGCCACGCCCGTACGGGTGCTCGGGTGGCGAGTAGCCCTCGTCGAGCACATCGTCGACACCGCGGTCGAGCAGGGTGTCCTCCGGCTGGAGCTGGTTGTCGTCCTCGGCGCTGTATTCTCCTGGCGCCGGGCCGTTTTCATAATGAGTGCTCATCGTCGACTGTCCAGTCCTCGCTGGTGGGTGGTTATTCGCCGCAATTCACAGTAGGAATCGCGACGTCGCTGCGCCTAGGGTCATTCGTCCCTACGCCCGAAGCCGTTGGACCAGTAACCAGTGATGTCCGATGTGGTTGTCGCCTGCAGTATGTGCAGCCGCGCCCACCGCGACCCGCGTCG
>NZ_JBYCLC010000223.1:0-2710 GCF_057473685.1 Mycobacterium sp. TH-M116
TTAGCGCCTCGTCGGCCTGCTCAGGTGTGACTCCATGCTTGGCGATGTAGTCACCGCGTCTGGACCAGTCGACCAACACACCTAAATGTAATACATGGCCGTATTACATTTCAAGTGTTTTCGCGGCCATGCCCTGGCATGTCCCCGGTGAATGAGTCCGCCTTGTTTTAGAGTCCTGTGGCCCCGAACGGGGGCTGGAAGGGACGATGAAGAACATGGCTGGCCGGAAGAAGCATTCCGCTGAGGACGTGGTGCGTAAGCTGCGCCGCGCTGATGAGCTCGCTGCGGCGGGCAAGACCAACGAAGAGATCGCGGCCGAGTTGGAGGTGTCGCCGGCCACGCTGTACAACTGGCGGCGCAGCTATGGCGGCATGGACGTGGACGCGGCCAAAGAACTCAAAGAGCTACGGGAACAGAACACCCGCCTCAAGCGGCTGCTGGCCGAGGCCGAGCTGGAAAAAGACGCCCTGCGGGAGGTCGCCAAGGGAAAATTCTGAGCCCGGACGCCAAACGCCGCGCTGTGGACATGCTCAAAGACGTGCTGGGCATGTCAGAACGGCTGGCGTGCAAGGCGGTCGGGCTGGCCCGCTCCACCTATCGCCGCACCCCGCTGGCGGCTACCCCGGCTGACCCTGACGCGCCGCTACGGGCCTGGCTGCGGGACTATTCCGCCAAACACCCCTGCCATGGGTTTCGCCGCGCCTGGGCGGCCCTGCGCCACGACGAACACCGTGAGGTGAACAAGAAGAAGGTGCACCGGCTGTGGAAGCAGGAGGGGCTGCAGCGCCGGGTGCACAGCCCGCGTAAACGCTGCGGGGCCTGCACCGCCCCGCAGGTCGAGGCAGACGCGCCCAAGGTGGTGTGGGCGCTGGATTTCCAGTTCGATTCCACCATCGACGGCAAAGCGGTCAAGATCGCCTCGATGCTCGACGAGCACACCCGAGAATCGCTGCTGAACATCGTGGAGCGCTCGATTACTGCCCAGCGGCTCATCGCCGAGCTGGAGCGGGTGTTCGCCGCGGCTGGCGGTCCACCGAAGGTGCTGCGGATGGATAATGGCCCTGAGCTTATTTCCCAAGCGCTGCAATCGTTTTGCGCTGGAAAGGTGGGGCTGTCCTACATCCCGCCCGGGACCCCATGGAACAACGGCTACATCGAATCGTTCAACAACCGGCTACGAAGGGAGTGCCTCAACCGCAACCACTGGACCAACCTGCTCGAAGCCCGCGTGGTCATCGGCGACTTCAAGCACGAACACAACCATCGACACCGTCACTCAGCGCTGGGCTACCTCACCCCCGCCGAGTACGCTGCCCGATGCAGCCACACCCATCACCCCGTGGCCTGCGAGATCAACTGAAATCGGTATCAACACAACCTGGCTCCAAAACCAGGCGGACCGACTATCGGGGACCTGCCAGCCCCGTCGTCCGAGGCACTCTGCACGCACTGCTGAAGCGGGTAGATTATCGACTTGCGACGAAGGCCAAATGTCTGTGTTGCGCAATGGAATTCGCTGGTCATGCTGCGTGAATTACGACAGAGTGGCCCAAGGTTACTGAGGCGTCGTTAATCCACCCACCGGCCAGGAGCCCGGTTGCGCACTGTTGGTAGAATGGCGGACGCGGTCGTGCCGGCCAGGTCCAGCGCTGGCGCTGGGAGCTAATCGGTGGCGGAGGAGTGGCCGAGACCGGCGTAGCCGCAGGGTGTATTTCTCGGTGTCGACGACGTACCAGAGTTGCCCGCCCCCTGTTGGCCTCGTATTGCCATTGCTTTATTGCGACACCGCGGTGCACAACACTGGCGAGCCGGTCTACGAACGGGTGGTGTCGGCCCATCGCTACCGGTTTGTCCGGCCGGGCACGCAGTTCTTGCCACGCCTCCGCGGTATTGGCCGGCGCTTGCCGGCATAACGCCTCCCAACCCTTTGCGGCTTCGCTGGTGGCAAGCCGCTGCTCCGGTCGGTAACCGCAGAAAACAGAGCAGATGCCATACGTTTGTAATACACTGGCCTGGTGACCGAGTTGCATTGGCCGAGCGACGCGGTGACCCACATGTGGGACAAGCACAGCACCACAGTTGAGATGGCAACCGAGGCCGTCAACGATCCCGACGTGGTGGGGTTTATCCCCGATCCCAAAAGCCGCTCGGGCAAAAGTAGCCGGTTCATTGGATTCTCGCCGACCGCAGATTGAGTGCTCGTCGTCATCGTCGTTAGCTACGAGGACCGGCAATACGGTGCGAACTGCTGGCCTGCCAACCTCACCGACCAGAGCACATACCGGGAAAGGAACAACCAGTGAACAACGAGCTCAGCCACCTGCTCGACGAGGCGCGCGAGTTGGAAGCCGTCGACAGCTCTGAATACACCACCGCGTCGGCCACCCACCCCAACCGCGAAAAGGCCCAAACCCTTACCGTGCGCCTCACCGCCGATGAGATGACCCGGCTACGCGCCGCTGCCGCAGAACGCGGCCTACCGGTATCGGCCGTGGTGCGCACGGCCATCGCCCACGAACTGGCGCCAGAACGCGACGACGGCACCCGCGCACTTATCACCGCGCTACATGATCACGACCTCACTGTCGTCAGAACGGCGAAGTGACTGCGGCGCAATGGTTCACGGTCAAGCCCGGCGTGTCGATGTCCTTGGCCAGCCGACTGACAGGTGATCCTGAGTCAAGGGGGTAGATTCCCGACTTGTAACAAA
>NZ_JBYCLC010000224.1:0-1605 GCF_057473685.1 Mycobacterium sp. TH-M116
TCACCCCTCAAGGGTATGTGGGCGCCGGGCGAAACGTCGACGTCGGGTGGTCCGGGTCGCGCGAGCGGCGACCCGGACCCGGGGCCTACTTCTGGGTGACCTTCTTGGCGGGCGCCTTCTTGGCCGGAGCCTTCGTGGCCGGAGCCTTCTTCGCAGGAGCCTTCTTGGCCACCGCCTTGGCCGGTTCCCCGCCCTTGCTGGGCAGCTCGATGCCGACCAGCTTGGCCGCCCGCTCGCCGACCGCGCGGGTCTGCGACGCCACGGTGCCCAGCGCCTCCTGGGTCAGCTCGACGGCCTGGTCCACGTAGCCCTCGGCGCGCGCCGAAGCCTCCTCGAAGGGCCGCTGGCTGCGCAGCCGCTGAAGGGCGGCCTCACCGCGCTCGACCAGCTCGTTGTAGCGGTCGGTCGCGGCCTCCATGTAGCCCTCGGCGGCCTTGCGCAGCTCGTCGGCGGTGAACCGCTCGCGCAGCTCGGTCAGCTGCTCGGGAAGGTCCTCCTGCAGCTTGGCCAGGCGGGCACGGCGCTCCTCGACGCGGCCGCGGGTGTCTGTGCGCGTCTCCTCGGCGCGGTCACGCATATTGGCGATCAGGTCGTTGACGGTCGCCAGCGCCAAGTCGGCCGCGCCCAGCGCCGCCAGCAACGGGGCGCGTAGGTCTTCGGTGTTCGCGTTTTCTGCCATGGTTCGTCCTTTCATGGTTTCTCTGAGTGAATTTGCGGTTGTTCGATGGTCTGTCTGAGGGTCAGGGCCAGCGTCGGCTGCCGCTACGGCGGTAGTCAAGAGCCGCGCTGTGACGTGATGCGCACCGTGCCGGAACACCTCCCTATGATTTTCTTGATAACCCGGGATTTTCTTGATAACCCGGGATTTTCTTGATAGCCCGGCGGACGGTTATCCCTGCGTCGCCGGGTCACCGACCGGTTCGTCGGCATCGGACCCGAAGTCGCCCTCATCAAGGACGGCTTCGTTCTGTTGGGCGAACGAGGCGTAGATGTCGAGCAGGATCTGCTTCTGACGCTCGGTGATCGCCGTGTCGGTCACGATCGCGTCCCGAACCTGGCTCGTCTCGCTCGACTCCAGGATTCCCGCCCTCACGTAGAGGACCTCCGCCGAAACCCGCAGCGCCTTTGCTATCTGGTTCAGGACGTCTGCTGAGGGTTTGCGCAATCCGCGCTCGACTTGGCTCAGGTAAGGGTTGCTGACACCGGAACGTTCGGCCAGCTGCCGCACCGACACCTGAGCGAGCTCGCGCTGGCTCCGGATGAAGCCGCCGATGTCAGAGGCGGCCGTGGATACCTTGGCGGAGAGCTTCTCCTCACCTGACATGGCGTACTCCTGGGTCGTCGGGCCGGGCGGACGACATCAGCTTACGGAGCAGTGCTTGCTTTTGCAAGCACTTGTTAGCACTTTTCAGAACATTAGCTGCACGACCGCGTAGATGACCAGTCCCGCCAATGCGCCCACCACGGTGCCATTGATCCGGATGAATTGCAGGTCACGCCCCACATGCAACTCGATGCGCCGGCTGGCCTCGTCGGCATTCCAGCGCTCGATCGTCTCGGTGATGATCGCGGTGATCTCCAGCCCGTACTGCGTGACCAGGTGTT
>NZ_JBYCLC010000225.1:0-13783 GCF_057473685.1 Mycobacterium sp. TH-M116
GTGATCTTCGCGCGCAGGAAGAACGCCAGCCCGAGCACGATCACCGCGGCGATCGCGGTCGAAAGGATGGTGTCGGTGTTGACGGTCATACCCAGCCAGGTGGCGTGGGTGTGCTCTCCGACCTCGATCTGCGCATCGGCCAGGATCAGCCCGGTCATGTGCCGGTACCCCTTTCTTCCGGCCCCGCCGACGAGTCACCGGGCACCCCTGCACGCAGCTTCTTCCAGACCGGCACGGCGGTCGATATCACCAACAGCACCTGAAACAGGGCCAGCCCGAACATCACGCCCAATCCAGCCGGCCGGAACACGTAGGCGATGATCAGCGCGATCACGGTCATGACGGCCAGCCGCGACGCCGAGTTGATCGCCATCGACCTTCTGAGCGGGTGATCCTGGGAGGTGATCGAATCAACCGAGCGACGCACCAACAATGCGTTGAGCAAACCCAGCAGCAGCCCTACACCGAAGAACACCCCAAGCATGAGATGACCCGAGAACGCAGCGGCCACAACCGCGACCGCGCTGATCCCGATGCTGATCACGAAAAGCCGAACGGGTCGGAAAGCAACAGAGGGAAACACCAACGGCGCGTCCTGCGCTGGCGTCGTCACTGCAGCACCTCAATCCCGAGTTAGTGGAGCGGGAAAGCCCCGAACGACTGTTCGGCGGCCCGCCGAGCTTACCGCAGTCATCGCGATGGAAGCCCCAAGGGGTGGCTCGCTGCATCCATCGTGAACCCGCGCGATCGGTAGGCGACCGGTGGGCCGGTGGACCGGCAACCCTTGAGGTCTTTCTGGGGTTCGGCCAGCACCGTACCACATGACAGACGCGACTACTACTCCTTGTCGTAGCTGTCGTAGCTGTCGTAGCTGTCGTGGCTGTCGTGGCTGTCGCAGTCGGCGGGCCGGCGCAGCAGTGGGATCGCCGTCGCGACGCCGGCGACCACGATCGCGCCCAGCATCACCGCCCCGCTATCGCGGGGGTTGAAAAAAATCGTGCTTGCCGCGCCGAAGGCGACAATGCCCACCCACAGATAGATCAGCAGCACCACCCGGCGGTGCGAGTGACCGATCTGCAGCAACCGGTGGTGCAGGTGCATCTTGTCGGGGCTGAACGCGCTGCGACCCGCGCGGGTGCGCCGCACGATGGCCAGCAGCAGGTCCAGCATCGGAAAGAACATGACCGCGACCACCAGCAGGAAAGGCGACAACAGAGCAAACACGTCACGGGCGCCGTAGGCGTTCTGCGAGACGGGGCCGGCGGCCGTCGTGGAAGCGGCGGCCAGCATCAGGCCGATCAGCATCGAGCCGGAATCACCCATGAAGATTCTGGCCCGGTGGAAGTTGTGCGGCAGAAAGCCCAGGCAGGCACCGGCGAGCACCACCGAGATGACAGCGGGCGGGTAGAACAGCACATCGCCACCGTGGTCGCGAAGCAGACCGACCGAGAACATGCAGATCGCCAGCGCCATGATCAAGCCCAGGCCGGCGGCCAACCCGTCCAGTCCGTCGACGAAGTTCATCGCGTTGACGACCGACACCGTCAGCGCCAGGGTCAGCAGGATCGACGAGGCCTGGTCCAGCACGACCGTGCCGACCCCGCCTATGGGTACGTACAGCACCGTCCAGGCGACACCCATGGTGACCAGCACGCTTGCCGCGGTGATCTGCCCAGCGAATTTCGTCAGGGCGTCCAGGCCCCAACGGTCGTCGATGAGACCGATCCCCATGATGACCGCGCCTGCGACCAGCACCGCGGGCATGCTGGTGGAATACACGAAGCCGCGGGTCAGCGCGGGAAGCTGGGAGGCCAGGAACACGGCAGCCAGGACGCCGACGAACATCGCCAGCCCACCCATCCGCGGAGTCGGCGTCACGTGCACATCCCGGTCGCGCGGATAGGCCACCGCCCCCAGCCGGGTCGCCAGCACCCGCACCGGTCCGGTCGCGAAGTAGGTGATGACCGCCGCCGTCAGGCCGACGACGGCGAGTTCACGCAGCGGAACGCCGGCACCGCGATCAGACACCGCGAGCAAACCACCGGCAAGGCTGGTCATGTCGCTGGACACCTCGAGACCGTACTGCACCGACCACGAGCGCCGAACACCGCCGCCGGGCCAAGTCCGGTTGTCGGCGCTACGCGGTCAGGGTTTCCGGGTCCAGGCCCAGCACCTCGGCGATCCGCTCTGAGCTCACCGGTCCCGCGCGCAGAATCCGCGGGGCGGCCCCGGTGAGGTCGACGATCGTGGAGGCGGCCTGCTCCTGGGCGGCGCCTGCATCGAGGTAGACGTCAACGAGATCGCCGAGTTGGGCGCGCGCCTGGTCGGCGTCCACCGCCGGCGGCCGGCCGGACACGTTGGCGCTGGATACCGCCATGGGACCAACCTCGCGCAGCAACTCGAGGGCGACCGGATGCAACGGCATCCGCAGCATCACGGTCCCCCGTGCATCTCCGAGATCCCACTGCAACGAGGGGGCTTGCGTCACCACCAGGCTCAGCGCGCCCGGCCAGAACGCGCGGATCAGCTCGCGGGCCCCGCCGGGCATCGTGTACACCAGTCCCTCGATGGTGTGCCAGGACCCGACGAGGACCCCGACGGGCATGTCCCGGCTCCGCCCCTTCGCAGACAGCAGCGCCCCCACCGCGGCGCCGTTGAAGGCGTCTGCGCCGAGTCCGTAGACGGTGTCGGTCGGCATCACGACCAGTCGGCCACCCTTGAGCGCACCCACCGCCGAGGCGATCCCCCGCGCGCGCTGCTCGGGGTCGGCACAGCTGAACACGTCAGTCATGGGCGCCGCTTCTCCTCATCGCTGCGCTCTGCATCGTCACGACGCGAGTCATGGGCGCCGCTTCTCCTCATCGCTGCGCTCTGCATCGTCACGACGCGAGTCATGGGCGCCGCTTCGGCGAGCAGTCACGAACCTAGGCCGGCCCGCCAGATCGCGGCGACACTGGACGTCGTCGAAAAGTCCAGTGTCCTGCACCAATTGGGCGGTCCGCGCCGCGGTGGTGTCATCGTGTTCGACGGCGAACAGGCCGCCCGGGCGCAGCCAACGCCCGGATAGTGCCACCACGGGGGCGATCACCGCCATCCCGTCCGGCCCGCCGAACACCGCATCATGCGGATCATGTCGGACCACTTCGGGTTCCAGCAAGGCGTTGGAAACCGGGTCGTCGGGAACGTAGGGCGGGTTGGCCACGACCAGGTCGACGCCGCCGTCGAGTTCGGCAAGCAGCCCCGGGCTACCAGCCAGCTCAGAGACGTCGGCGTGCACGAGTTCCACGGCCGTGCCCTCGGCGTTGCGGCGCGCGTAGTCGAGTGCCGAAGCGGAGTCGTCGATGCCGATGATCCGGGCGTCGAGCCCGAGGCCGGCGCGGTGCCGGGCCAGCGCGACCGCCAGGGCACCGGATCCGGTGCACAAATCGACCATGACGGGCCGCGCGCCGAGCGGCCGCGAAGTCGCCCATTCCAGCACCGCTTCGGTCTCCGGACGCGGGATGAACACACCCGGCCCGACCTGCAGAAACAGCGGCCCGAATGCCGCCGTCCCGACCAGGTGCTGCAGCGGCACCCGCCGCGAGCGCGCGGCGAGGACGTCGCGATACCGCCGGAAGAATTCTTCGTCGGGCGTCTCCAGCAGACTCAGCCGGCCTCGGTCGGTGCCGGCCAGGTGGGCGGCCAGCTCCTCGGCGTCCCGACGCGCCGAATCGATCCCGGCGCCGGCGAGTAGCGCCGCCGCGGAGTCGATCGAGCGCCGTAGCCGAGTCGTCATGCCTGCTGCAGCCGTGACTGCTTGTCGGCGGCGCTCAGCGCGTCGAGGAGGGGATCCAAGTCGCCGTCGAGAACCTGATCGAGATTGTGCGCCTTGAAGCCGATCCGGTGGTCGGCGATCCGGTTCTCCGGGAAGTTGTAGGTGCGGATGCGTTCGCTGCGGTCGACTGTGCGGATCTGGCTGGCCCGATCCGCCGACGCGTCGGCCATCGCCTGTTCCTCGGCGCTCGCCTGAAGGCGAGCGGCCAGCACCTGCATAGCACGGGCCTTGTTCTGCAGCTGCGAACGTTGGTTCTGGCATGTGACGACGATCCCCGTGGGCAGGTGGGTGAGCCGCACCGCGGAGTCGGTCGTGTTGACGCCCTGGCCGCCCTTGCCCGACGACCGGTAGACGTCGACACGCAGATCCGACTCATCGATCTGGACCTCGCCGACTTCTTCCGGCTCCGGATAGACCAGCACTCCGGCCGCCGAAGTATGAACGCGGCCTTGGGATTCCGTCACCGGGACCCTCTGCACGCGGTGCACTCCGCCTTCGAACTTCAACCGCGACCAGACCCCGTCGACGGTGTCACCCTTGCCGGAGATCGACAGGGTCGCATCCTTGTAGCCGCCCAGGTCCGAGAACGTCTCGTCCAGCACCGTCACCGTCCAGCCGTGCCGTTCGGCGTAGCGGACATACATCCTGGCCAGGTCGGCGGCGAACAACGCCGACTCCTCGCCGCCCTCGCCGGATTTCACCTCGAGCAGAATGTCGTCGGCGTCATGGGGGTCGCGGGGCGCCAGCATGTCGGTGAGCTGGGTGTCCAACTCGGCTACCCGCGCTTCGAGCGCGGTGACCTCGTCGGCGAACGACGGGTCGTCGACGGCCAGTTCGCGTGCCGTCTCCAAATCGTCGCGGGCCGACGTCAGCTTGCGGTGGGTGGCGACGATAGGGGCCAGCCGGGCGAACCGGCGGCCGGCTTTGCGCGCCTCGCCGGGATTGCTGTGCAATTCCGGATCCGCCAGTAGATGCTCGAGCTCGGCATGTTCGGCGAGCAGCACATCGATCGCCTGGGTCGGCTGCGTCATGTCACACCTCCTTCGGCACGCTGGTCGGCGCAGACACGAACCGACGCCCGCCTGTGCGAGTCACGCACAGTCCGGGCGTCGGTGAGACGGCTATTTGTCGGCCGCGCCGGCCTTGTCAGCTGCGCCCCTACGCTTGCCGTACCGCTTCTCGAAGCGGGCCACGCGGCCACCGCTGTCGAGGATCTTCTGCTTGCCCGTGTAGAACGGGTGGCACTGCGAGCAAACCTCGACAACGATGCGGCCGCCCGGCTTGGTGCTGCGGGTCTCGAACGTGTTGCCGCATCCGCAGTGCACCGTGGTCGGCTCGTAGGCGGGGTGGATGTCAGTTTTCATGGGAGTCCTCTTCGGGTTGTCGAGCGTCGATTATGCCAGGTCGCCCGGTACCTCCCCAAAACCCCGCGGTGCATCGCGGCATTCCCGGAACACCGGGCTGTGTCGAGACATAAACCACGGCGACACCAATCGGCGTGTCGTGTCGATGGTTTATGTGTCGCGGGCGAACCGGGCGGTGATGCCGGTTTAGTCGTTGTCCATGGAGCCGGGCGTCGTCTTCGACACCTGCACCAGGAACTCGTAATTGTTCTTCGTCTTGCGCAGCTGGCTCATCAGCAGGTCGATGGCCTGGTGGGAATCCAGACCCGACAGCACGCGCCGCAGCTTGTGCACGATCGCGAACTCGTCCGGCGAGAGCAGCAGCTCGTCCTTGCGCGTGCCCGACGGGTTCACGTCGACCGCGGGGAACACTCGCCGCTCGGAGATCTTGCGGTCCAGCTTGAGCTCGGCGTTGCCAGTGCCCTTGAACTCCTCGAAGATGACCGTGTCGCCCGTGGATCCCGTCTCGACCATCGCGGTGGCGATGATGGTCAGCGACCCGCCTTCCTCGATGTTGCGCGCGGCGCCCAGGAAGCGCTTCGGCGGGTACAGCGCGGTGGAGTCGACACCACCGGAGAGAATCCGGCCCGAGGCGGGCGAGGCGTTGTTGTAGGCGCGCCCGAGACGGGTGATCGAGTCCAGCAGCACCACCACATCCTTGCCCTGCTCGACGAGACGCTTGGCGCGTTCGATCGCCAGCTCAGCGACCGAGGTGTGGTCCGACGGCGGGCGGTCGAACGTCGAGGCGATGACCTCGCCCTTGACCGAACGCGTCATGTCGGTGACCTCTTCGGGCCGCTCGTCGACGAGCACGACCATGAGGTGGCATTCGGGGTTGTTCTTGGTGATCGCATTGGCGATGTCCTGCAGGATGGTCGTCTTGCCCGCCTTGGGCGGCGAGACGATCAGCGCGCGCTGCCCCTTGCCGATCGGCATGATCAGGTCGATCACCCGTGTCGTCAGCCGCTCCGTCGTGGTTTCCAGGCGCAGCCGCTGATTCGGGTACAACGGCGTCAACTTGGAAAAATCAGGCCGCTTCTTGGCGTCTTCGACCGGACCGCCGTTCACGGTGTCCAGACGCACCAGCGGGTTGAATTTCTGCCGCTGGTTGGGCTGCTCGCCGTCGCGGGGCACGCGCACCGCGCCGGTCACCGCGTCGCCGCGGCGCAAACCGTTCTTGCGCACCATGTTCATCGAGACGTACACGTCGTGCGGACCGGCCAGGTACCCGGACGTGCGGACGAATGCGTAGTTGTCGAGGACGTCGAGGATTCCGGCCACGGGCTGGACGACGTCGTCCTCACGAAGCTCGGCGTCGGCACCCTCGCCCGAACGCTCGCTTCGGCGCCTGCGGTCCCGGAAGCGGCGTCCGCGCCGGCCCTGACGACCGTCGCCCTCGTCGTCCTGCTGGTTCGAGCCGCGCGACTGCTGGGTACCCGAGCCCTGCTGGTCATTGCCCTGGTCGCCACCGGCGTGCAGCCCGCGCTGGTCGGACTTGGTGTTCTGTTGACGCCCCTGGGTGTTGCGTTGGCGGCCTTGGGTGTTGTCGGCCGAGTCGTCCTCTTTGCCCTCGGCGTCAGCGGCGGCGCCGCGATCCTCGTCCTGGCCGCGGCTCTTGGACCCGGCGTCGCGTGAGGCGCCGCGGCGTTCCCGGCGTGGTGCCTCGGTCTGCGAGCCATTCTGGTCGGCTTGGGGGGCCGGCGCCTCGGCGATGGCGGTTTCGCGGTCGGATGCGTCGCCGGATTCACCGCTGTTCTCAGGAGCCGGCCCGCCAGCGGCGGATGTGCCGTTGGCCTTGACCCGATGTTCCTGGATTGCGGCGATCAGATCATTCTTGCGCATTCCCGACGTGCCCTTCACGCCGACTTGGCTGGCCAGCGCGCGCAACTCGGGCAGCACCATCGTGGACAGTGACCCGCCCGACGCGGCGGCTTTGACGTCTGGCGCGTCATGGTTACCGGAATTCGACAGGTGATCGTTCTCGGCGCTTTCGCCAGCCGTGATGAGTTCCGTATCAGTCACGGATTTCCTTTCTTCCCCCGCTGATCACGTCATAAGGGGGGTTCGTTGCGCACGTAGCACGAATTGCCGAGTGCGCCCAACCGTCGACTCTGCAACGGTGATCGCCGGGATCAGTGCCAGGATCGGCGTGAGAAACGGCGACCTCGTCCAGGAGAAGAATTGGTGGTGTCCTAGCGGCAAGGCAGTGTGGATGCAAATGCTGCAATTGCTGGACGCTGCTGAGGATAGTCCGCATTGTGGCCGGAAGCAAGCAAACCCCTCGGTCGCGCCGCGGATCAACCGGCGACCGCGACCCCCGGGCCCCAGCGAACTGCGCCCCCGACGGTCATCTCTGTGATGGTGAATCCGCTTGCAGCCCCGTACTCCAAGGCTTGCCGAGGTAGCTGCGCCTCTGTGCTGAGTGCGATCAGCGACGGACCAGCACCGGAAAGTGCCGCTGCCACATGATGACGCCGCAGGAGCCGCAGATATTCCGCCGAGGCGGGCATTGCCGGAGCGCGTTGCGGTTGATGGAGCATGTCGTCGGTGGCCACCATCAGCAAATCCGGCCGTTCGGTCAGCGCGACCACCAGCAGCGCGGCTCGGCTGACGTTGAAGCTGGCGTCCTCGTGGCTGACGCGCGCGGGCAGCAACACCCGGGTCTCGGAGGTCAACGAGCGCACTTCGGGGATCGCGCAGAACAGCCGGATCTGCGGATGAAGCCGCAGCGGCACCGCCGAATAGGCGGGCGCAGTATTGGCGCGGTCCACCCACGAGACGACCGCGCCGCCCAGCACCGCGGCCGCGGCGTTGTCGGGGTGACCCTCGAACTCCGAGGCCAGCTGGATCAGCTGAGCATCCGTCAGCGGAGTCGAATCTGCCTGCGCGACAAGGCCGTTGGCTGCGGCGAGGCCGCCGACCACGGCCGCCGCCGAAGAGCCCAGACCGCGGGAGTGCGGGATGGCGTTACGGCAGCGGACCACCAGGCCCGAGGCGCCGACACCGGCGGCCTGCAGACCGCGTTGGACTGCGCGAAACACCAGGTGCTCGGGCCCACGAGGCAAAGACTCGGCACCTTCCCCCTCGACCAGTACCCGCAGACCGGACTCCGCCGTCTCCACGACCACGTCGTCGCACAGACTCAACGCCAGACCTAGACTGTCGAAACCGGGACCCAGGTTGGCACTGGAAGCCGACACCACGGCGCTCGCCACCAAGCCCGCGGGCAGCATCTGAGTCACCGTCAGGCCAATCCCAACTTCTCGACGACGAGCACGGGATCCACGGGCAGCGGGGACACGGTCGGCATGTCTTTCAGCGCGGTGTCGGGATCCTTGAGCCCATTGCCCGTCACCGTACACACCACGGTCGACCCGCGGGCCACCCAGCCGTCCTCGACGGCCTTGAGCAACCCGGCGATGCCGGCCGCCGACGCCGGCTCGACGAAAACGCCTTCGGAGCGGGCCACCAGGTGGTAGGCGGCCAGGATCTCCTCGTCGGTGGCGGCCAGGAAGCGGCCCTCCGATTGCTGCTGCGCCTCGACGGCTGCCGTCCAGGATGCCGGTGCGCCGATGCGGATCGCGGTCGCGATGGTCTCGGGATGGCGCACCGGCTTGCCGAGCACCAGGGGCGCCGCGCCGGCGGCCTGGGTGCCCAGCATGCGGGGCAGCGCGTCGATCACGCCCTCCTGGTGGTACTCCCGGTAGCCCTTCCAGTAGGCGGTGATGTTCCCGGCGTTGCCGACGGGCAGCGAGTGGATGTCGGGTGCGCGGCCCAGCGCGTCGACGATCTCGAAGGCCGCGGTCTTCTGGCCCTCGATGCGCACCGGGTTGACCGAGTTGACCAGCGAGATCGTCGGGAAGTCGGCGGTCATCTTGCGGGCCAGCTCGAGGCAGTCGTCGAAGTTGCCGTCGATCTGGATGATCTTCGCGCCGTGCATGACGGCCTGCGCGAGCTTGCCCATCGCGATCTTGCCCTGCGGGATCAGCACCGCGCAGGTGATGCCGGCGCGGGCGGCATAGGCCGCGGCCGAGGCCGAGGTGTTCCCCGTCGAGGCGCACAACACGGCCTGCTGACCGCGGGCCACCGCGTCGGTCACCGCCATCGTCATGCCGCGGTCCTTGAAGGAGCCGGTCGGGTTGAGGCCCTCGACCTTGAGATGCACCGTGCAGCCGGTCAGCTCCGAGAGCCGGGGGGCGGCGATCAGCGGGGTCCCGCCCTCGAGCAGGGTGACCGGGGTCCACTCGGCGGCAACCGGCAACCGGTCGCGGTAGGCGGCGATCACTCCCGGCCACGGCACGTGGGTGGCCGACTGGGCCGTGCGTGAAACGCTCATAGGCTGGTTCCTTCTAGTCGCAGCACGCTCGCCACCCTTTGCACAACGTCCAGATCGGCGAGCGCCTCCACGGTTTCCGACAGTGCAGCATCGGTGGCACTGTGGGTGACCACCACGACGCGGGCCCCTACCCGTCGCCCGCCCCGGTCGGCCACGCCTTCCTGGCGGACTTCGGCGATACTCACCTCGCGCTTGGCGAATTCCGCGGCCACCGTGGACAAGACACCGGGCTCGTCGGCCACGTCCATGCTGACGTAATAGCGGGTCGTGATCAAACCCATTGGGGCGATGGGAAGTTGGGCGTACCTGGATTCTTTGGGTCCCCGGCTGCCCAGCACCCGGTTGCGAGCGGCCATCACGAGGTCACCGGTCACCGCCGACGCCGTCGGCGCCCCGCCCGCGCCCTGGCCGTAGAACATCAGCCGACCCGCGGCCGCGGCTTCGACCACCACGGCGTTGAAGGCCCCGTTGACGGTGGCCAGTGGATGCGACAGGGGCACCAGCGCCGGGTAAACGCGCGCCGAGACGCGCTCCTGGCCGTCGTCACCCGTGACGCGCTCGCAGATGCACAGCAGCTTGATCGTGCAGCCCAGGGCCCGCGCGGAGGCGAAGTCGTCGGGGGTGATCTTGGTGATGCCCTCGCAGTACACGTCGTCGGCAGTCACTCGGGTGTGGAAGGCGATCGAAGCCAGGATCGCGGCCTTGGCTGCGGCGTCGTAGCCCTCCACGTCGGCGGTGGGATCGGCTTCGGCGTAACCCAGCGCGCTGGCGTCGGCCAGCGCGCTGCCGTAATCGGCGCCGGTGCTGTCCATCTCGGACAGGATGTAGTTGGTGGTGCCGTTGACGATGCCGGCCACCCGCAGCACCGTGTCGCCGGCCAGCGACTGGGTCAGCGGGCGGATGACCGGGATGGCGCCCGCGACCGCCGCCTCGAAATACAGGTCGACGTTGGCGGTTTCGGCCGCCTGCGCCAGTTCGCCGGTGGAGATCGACAGCAACGCCTTGTTCGCGGTGACGACGGACTTGCCGTGCTCGAGCGCGGTCAGGATCGCCTTGCGCGCCGGCTCGACCGGGCCCATCACCTCCACGACGATGTCGACGTCCTCGCGCGAGACGAGTTCTTCGACGTCGTCCGTGAGCAACTCGATGGGGACGCCGCGGTCGGCGGCCACCCGGCGCACGCCGATGCCGCGCAGCAGCAGGGGGGCGCCGATGCGGGCCGCGAGGTCCTCGGCGCTGTCCCCGATGATGCGGACGACTTCGCTGCCGACGTTGCCCAACCCGAGTACCGCTACGCCGACTGGCTTTTCACCACCGGGCACAGGTCGTTCACCTCACTTCCAGACTCAGCAGATCGTCGACCGTCTCCCGGCGCAGGATCAGGCGGGCCCGCCCGGCGCGCACCGCGACCACGGCCGGCCGGCCGATCATGTTGTAGCGGCTCGAGAGCGAATAGCAATACGCGCCGGTCGCGGCCACCGCAAGCAGATCGCCGGGCTGCAGGTCGCCGGGCACCCAGGCGTCGCGCACGACGATATCACCGCTTTCACAGTGTTTCCCGACGATGCGGGCCTGCACCGCCGGGGCATCGCTGCCCCGCGAGGCCAGCCGGGCGTCGTACTCGGCGCCGTAGAGCGCGGTGCGGATGTTGTCGCTCATGCCCCCGTCGACGCTGACGTAACGCCGGTTCGCCGTGGCGCTCACGTCGACGTCCTTGACCGTGCCGACCTCGTACAGCGTGATGGTGCCCGGTCCGGCGATGGCCCGCCCGGGCTCGACCACCAGCCGGGGCGTGGGCAGGCCCACGGCCGCCGACTCGCTGCGCACGATGGCTTGCAGTTTGGCCGCCAGGTCGGCCACCAGTGGGGGGTCGTCGGGCGCCAGGTACGAAATGCCCAACCCGCCGCCGAGATCCACTGTCGACAGCTGGGCTGTCTTCTCCGTACCGAATTCGGCGACGATCTCGCGCAGCACGCCGATGACGCGGTGCGCGGCGATCTCGAAGCCGGCGACGTCGAAGATCTGCGAGCCGATGTGGCTGTGCAACCCGACCAGCCGCAGGTGATCGGTGGCGAACACCCGCCGCACCGCGGCCATCGCCGCGCCGCTGGCCACCGACAGTCCGAACTTCTGGTCCTCGTGGGCGGTGGAGATGAACTCGTGGGTGTGCGCCTCCACGCCGACGGTCAGGCGCACGAAGACGTCCTGGACGACGCCGGCGTCGGCCGCGACCGCGTCGAGACGCTCGATCTCGGTCATCGAGTCGACGACGACATGGCCTACACCGGCTTTCACCGCGTCGGTCAGTTCCTCGACCGATTTGTTGTTGCCGTGCAATGTGATTCGCCCAGGAGGGAAGTTCGCGTGCAGCGCCACGGCCAGCTCGCCGCCGGTGGACACGTCCAGGGACAGGCCCTCCTCGTCGACCCAGCGCGCGATCTCGCCGCACAGGAAGGCCTTGGCGGCGTAGTTGACGTTGCCGCCGCCGCCGAAAGCCGCGGCCATCTCCCGGCAGCGGGAGCGGAAGTCGTCCTCGTCGACGACGAACAGCGGGGTCCCGTACTCGCGGGCGAGCTCGGTCACCGGCACGCCGGCGATGTGCACGATGCCGCTCGCGTCGCGAACGGTGTTGCGGGGCCACACATTCAGGGCCAGCTGTAGCAGCTCCTCGGGGGATTGCGGCCGCGGCGGGCTGCCCGGGTGGCGGGTCTCTTCGGCGTGCCGGGGACCGGCGGGATGCACGGTCACATGCGCTCCGGGGCGTTGACGCCCAGGATCGCCAGTCCGTTGGCGATGACCTGGCGGGTGGCCTGGCACAGGGCCAGGCGCGCGGTGTGCAGGTCGGTGGGCTGCTCGTCGCCCTGCGGCAACACCCGACACGAGTCGTAGAAGCGGTGGTAGTCACCGGCCAGGTCTTCCAGGTAGCGGCCGACCCGGTGCGGCTCGCGCAGCGACGCGGCCGTCTTCAGCACCCGCGGGAATTCGCCGAGGCTGCGCAGCAGCGTGCCCTCCTTGTCGTGGCTGAGCAACTCGAGGTGCGCGGTGTCGGGGGCCAGCCCGAGCGCGGCGGCGTTGCGCGCCAGCGCCGAAAGCCGGGCGTGCGCGTATTGCACGTAGTAGACCGGGTTTTCGTTCGAGGCCGAGGACCACAGCGCCAGGTCGATGTCGATCGGGGTGTCCACCGAGGAGCGGGTCAGGCTGTAGCGCGCGGCGTCGACGCCGATCGCCTCGACCAGGTCGTCGAGGGTGATCACGGTGCCGGCCCGCTTGCTCATCTTCACCGGCTGGCCGTCGCGGACCAGGTTGACCATCTGACCGATGAGCACCTCGACGGTGGCGGGGTCCTCGCCGAAGGCGGCGGCCACCGCCTTCAGGCGCGCGATGTAGCCGTGGTGGTCGGCGCCGAGCATGTAGATGCACAGGTCGAACCCGCGCTGCCGCTTGTCCAGGTAGTAGGCGATGTCACCGGCGATGTAGGCGGGCTTGCCGTCGCTCTTGATCACGACGCGGTCCTTGTCGTCACCGAAAGCGCTGGTGCGCAACCAGCTTGCGCCGTCCTTCTCGTAGATGTTGCCGGTCTGGCGCAGCCGGGTGATGGCCTCCTCGACGCGCCCGCTGGTGTGCATCGAGTCTTCGTGGGTGTAGACGTCGAAGTCGGTGCCGAACTCGTGCAGCGACTCCTTGATATGGGTGAACATCAACTCGACACCGATTTCGCGGAAGGTCTCGCGCATCTCGGGTTCGGGCAGGCTCAGCGCGTCGGGGGCCTTGGCCAGCACGTGCGCGGCGATGTCGGTGATGTAGTCACCGGCGTAGCCGTCTTCGGGGGCGGGCTCGCCCTTGGCCGCGGCGATCAACGAGTTGGCGAACCGGTCGATCTGGGCGCCGTGGTCGTTGAAATAGTATTCGCGCTCCACGGCGGCGCCCTGGCTGGACAGCAGCCGGCCCAGCGCATCCCCGACGGCGGCCCAGCGGGTGCCGCCGATGTGGATCGGGCCGGTCGGGTTGGCCGAGACGAACTCGAGGTTGATCTTCTGCCCGGCCAGTTCGTCGGAGTGGCCGAAGGCGTCGCCGGCGTCGATGACGCCTGTGACGACGACGGCCTGCGCCGAGGCTTCGAGGCGCATGTTGATGAAGCCCGGCCCGGCCACCTCGGCGTGCGCGATGCCGTCGTTGCGTGCCAGCGCCTGCGCCAGCCATCCGGCCAGCTCACGCGGGTTGGCACCGACC
>NZ_JBYCLC010000226.1:0-10316 GCF_057473685.1 Mycobacterium sp. TH-M116
TCGACGAGCACCATGCGGTTCTGCTCCTCGGCCGCCGCGGTGAACGCGTCGTCGAGCTCGCCGTAGGTCTGCGCCCGGAACGACAGGTAGTTGGTGACGCCCAGTGCGCTGGGGAGATCCGTCCATCGCCAGTTGACGATGTCGTTGTAGGGCGCCGTCTCCCCGTGGATCGCCCGTTCGATGGTGTAGCCGTCGTTGTTGACGACCACGATGACCGGCGACAGCCCCTCGCGCGAAAAGTTGCCCAGCTCCTGCACGGTCAGCTGGGCGGCGCCGTCGCCGATGAGCAGCACCGTCCTGCGGTCCGGATGCGCGACCCCGGCACCGAACGCGGCGGGCAGGGTGTATCCGATCGAGCCCCACAGGGGTTGGCCGATGAAGGTGACCCCCCGCGGCAGCCGGTGGTCGGCCATACCGTAGAACGATGTGCCCTGGTCGGCGAGCACCACGTTGCCCGGTGTGAGCGCCGCGCACAACCGGTCCCACAGCATCTGCTGGGTGAGCGGCTGGTCGCGTTCCGGCGTGCCGTCGGCCTGAGCAAGCGTTTCGGACGGGGCCGCCACCAACTCGGGTGAACGTGTTCCGCGCCGGAGCAGGATCTCGGCCAACGCGTCGAGGGCGGCGCCCATCTCCAGTGGCGCGAAAACCCGGCCCGCCACGTTGCTCTGGTATTGCCCCACGTCGATGGTTCGCGTCAGGTCGATGTGCTGGCTGAAGAAGCCGCTGACCATGTCGGTGAAGACCACCCCGGCGGTGACCAGCACCGGCGCCTCTTCGATCGCGGTGCGCACCAGCGGGTTGCTCGCCGCCCCGGCGTAGATGCCCAGGAAATGCGGCGAACTCTCGTCAAGCAGGCTCTTGCCCCACATCAGCGTGGCGTAAGGCACCACGTCGGCGGCCAGTAACGCCTCGAGTTCTTTGACTACCTGCAGCCGATGGACCAACAGGTCGGCGAGCACCGTCAACCGATGCTTGCCGATGAGCTCGGCGGCGGCCGCGGTGAACTCGGCCAGCGCCCGCGGGCTGGTGCCCCCGGTGTACCGCGGCAGCGGGGCGTCGGCGGGTTCGGTGGGAAAACGCGCCACGTCGGTGGACATCAGGATGTATCCGGGCCGCTTCTGCTCCCGCACCTCGGACAGTACCCGGTCGATCTCGCGGCAGGCGGTTGCCGGCATGAGATTGGCTTGAGCGCAGGTGATTTCGCGGCTGATCCGGAGGAAGTGCTCGAAGTCGCCGTCGCCGAGTGAATGGTGCAGCGCACGCCGGGTGCCCTGGGCGTCCTTTGACGGGCCGCCGACGACGTGCACCACGGGCACCTGCTCGGCGTAGCTGCCCGCGATCGCGTTCGCCGCCGAGAGCTCGCCGACCCCGAAGGTCGTTACCACGGCCGACATTCCACGCAGCCGCCCGTACCCGTCGGCGGCGTAGCCGGCGTTGAGCTCGTTGGCGCCGCCCACCCATCGAAGGTTCGGGTGGGCGACGATGTGGTCGAGGAATTCCAGGTTGTAGTCACCGGGAACGCCGAAGATCTCGGACACGCCGAGCTCGGCGAGGCGGTCGAGCAGGTAGTCGCCGACGGTGTAGATGGGCTCGAGGGTCGCATCATTCACGAAGTCGACGTTACGCCCGGTCCGAATCACTCCCGTTACGGCTCCGATTGGCCTATGGTGCGGCCATGGCCATCACCGAGTCGCGCGACATCGTCATCGAAGCGAGCCCGGCGCAGATCCTGGACGTCATCGCCGACTTCGAGGCGATGCCCGAATGGTCCGAACCCCATCGGAGCGCGGAGGTTCTCGAGACCGGCGACGACGGCCGGCCGCGCCAGGTCACGATGAAGGACGACACCCTGGTGAAGTTCGAGCTGCTCGCCGACCCGAACGTGCCGCTTCCGGGCTTCGTGCTCAAACGCGTCGTCAAGGGGGCGATCGACTCTGCGACGAACGCCCTGCGCGAACGGGTGCTGAAGTGCAAGAAGGACAAGTAGTCCGGTGGTTCGCGGCGGGCCCCTGGACGGGGTCAGGGTCATCGAGCTCGGCGGCATCGGACCGGGGCCGCACGCCGGGATGATGCTGGCCGACCTCGGCGCTGACGTGGTACGGGTGCGTCGCCCGGCCGGCGGGCTCACGATCCCGCCGGAGAACCGCGACCTGCTGCACCGCGGCAAGCGCATCGTCGACCTGGACGTCAAGGCCCGGCCCGGGGCACTGCTGGAACTGGCCGCCAAAGCCGACGTGCTGCTGGACTGTTTCCGGCCCGGCACCTGCGAGCGGCTCGGCATCGGCCCCGACGACTGCGCGGCGGCAAACCCGCGCCTGATCTTCGCGCGGATCACCGGGTGGGGGCAACGAGGGCCGCTGGCCCACACGGCCGGCCACGACATCAACTATCTGGCGCAGACCGGTGCGCTCTCCGCGCTCGGTTACGCCGATCGCCCACCGATGCCGCCGCTGAACCTCGTCGCCGACTTCGGCGGCGGTTCGATGCTCGTCCTGGTGGGCATCATCGCCGCCTTGTACGAGCGGGAACGTTCCGGCCGCGGGCAGGTCGTCGATGCGGCGATGGTCGACGGGGTCAGTCTGCTCGCCCAGGTGATGTGGACGATGAAGTCGACTGGGGTGCTGCGTGACCGGCGTGAATCGTTTCTGCTCGACGGCGGTGCCCCGTTCTACCGCTGCTATGAGACCTCCGACGGCATGTACGTGGCGGTCGGGGCGATCGAGCCGCAGTTCTTCGCCGCGTTGCTGGCCGGGCTCGGCCTGTTGCCCGACGAGGTACCCGACCAGCTCGACATCGCCTCGTACCCGAAGATGTGCGACATTTTTGCCGAAAGGTTCGCCGGCCGGACCCGCGACGAGTGGACGCGGGTCTTCGCCGGCACCGACGCGTGCGTGACGCCGGTCCTGAATTGGGGCGAGGCGGCCACCGACGACCACCTGCGGGCTCGGTCCACGCTGATCACCGCCCACGGCGTCGACCAGGCCGCGCCTGCGCCGCGCTTTTCCCGAACCCCGGCCCCGCCGGTGGGTGCACCAGTGGCCAGAACCACGTTGCTGAGTGAAATCAATTGGTAATAAACAGTTTAGGTGAAATGTGCCCGCGTCCTCTAGGGCGTTGGCAGGTTGACCATAGTGGCCCTGCGCGAGTCGTCCACGACGCCAAAGGGCCACCCCGGCAACGTCGCCGGCATGTCGAGTGCAACGTCAAGCCGGGCGGGTGCAGCCACGACCTGGCTCCGTGTGGACTGAGCGGGCTCATCGCCGGTGGCAGCGGGCTGATCGGAAATTCCCGGGCGCATCCGTTGCCACGATTGCTAGCCTGGTAGCGGTGGCCGTACAAGCGTCGGCGCAGATCGTCATCGATGCGCCTCCGGAAGTGATCATGGTGGTGCTCGCCGATGTCGACTCGGTGCCCAGCTGGTCCTCGGTGCACAAGAAGGCCGAAATCATCGATACCTATCCCGACGGCCTTCCGCACCATGTCAAGGTTACGGTCAAGGTGCTCGGCATCGTCGATCATGAAGTGCTGGAATACCATTGGGGTCCTGACTGGCTGGTGTGGGATGCGCAGAGGACCGCGCAGCAGCACGGTCAGCACGTCGAATACAGGTTGCAACGCATCGGCATCGACAAGACGCGAGTCCATTTCGACATCACTCTGGAACCGTCGGCGCCGTTGCCGGAGTTTCTGGTCAACCGTGCACGAAAGACGTTGCTGCGCTCCGCAACCGAGGGATTGCGCAAGCAGGTCCTGGACACGCAGCGGCCCCGCGGACCGGAGTAGCAGGTAGAGCAAGGCGCGGGATGGCCTCAGGCCGCCGGTCCGGCGGAAGCCGGCGTCAGCGGCAGACTCAGCCGGAAGGCCGCTCCGGATTCCTGGGGAAGGCACTCCAGCGTACCGTGGTGCACCTCGGCCAGTCCCCGGGCGATCGACAGCCCGAGGCCGGCCCCTCCGGAGCCGCGGTCCCGCGCGTCGTCGAGGCGGACCAGCCGGTCGAAGACTCGCTCACGGTCCGCGTCGGGGATGCCCGGCCCGGTGTCGACAACCGTCACCTCCGCGGTCTGGTCACACACGGCGGTGCGTATGGTGATCTCGCCGCCGCACGGGGTGTACCGGCGGGCGTTGTCCAACACGTTCGACAGGATCTGGACGATCCGGCCCGGGTCGGCGCGGATGGGTAGGCGACTGCCGTCCCCGACCAGGCGCACCGACACGCTGGGCGCGAGCATGGCGGCGCGTTCCACCTCGGCGGCCACGACGTCGACGAGGTCCACGTCCTCGGTGCGCAAGGCCGCCCCCGCGTCGATGCCGGCGATGTCCAGGAGATCGGAAACCAGCCGGCTGGCCCGACGGGTTTCGTCGCCCAGCAGCGCGGCGTAGCGGCGCAGCCGGGAGATCGACGCGTCGGCATGGCCGGTTCCCTCGGTGCTGGCGGTCAGCTGTTGGGCCACCGCCTGGATCGCGGTCACCGGGCTGCGCAGCTCGTGCGCCGCGTCGGAAAGGAAGCGGCGCGTCTTCAACTCGGCTCCCTGGGCGGCCTCAGCGGCCTGGTGGGCGGTGATCTCGGCGGTCTCCAGCGCGTCGAGCATGGTGTCGAACGCGGCGGCGGCGTGGCCGAGTTCGGTCGAGGGCCGGTCCGGCCGGAGTCGACGGCCGCGGTCGCCGTGGGTGATCTGCTCCGCCGTCGAGGTTATCCGCTGCAGGGGGGCCAGCGCGCGACCGACGACGAGCCGGACCAGCGCCGCGATCAAAATCAGCGTGGCGACGCCGCCCAGGAGAAGGTCGCGGCGCAGCTCGGCCCGGCGGGCCTGGATTCCGTTGGTCTTGGCCACCATGACGAGCGTCGAGCCGTCGCGCAAGATGCGGGTGACCGACTTGCTGCTCCGCTCCCGGGCCGACGGTGCCGGCACCAGCCCGGTTTGCGGCGGCGGGGACGCGGTGGGCGTCAGCGAGCGGTCACCGTAGCGGGTACCGTCCGGGCCGATCACCTGTACGCGGATTCGCTGCGCCTGCAGCTGGGCGACGAGTTCGGCGGGCCCGACGCCCACCTTGACGAGATTGGCGGCGCGGACGACGTCGTCGGCCAGCCGAGACTCGAGGTCACGGTTGAGCTGCACGCCGACCACCTCGTCGATCGCCGCGCCGAGGGCCATCAGCAGGATGGCGATCAGCCCCACCGTCGCCACCGTCACCCGCCGGCGCAGCGACGGAGTGGGCGTGGTCGGCGCGGTCACGGATGGGCCGCCGACAACCGGTAGCCGATGCCCCGGACCGTGTGCAGCATCCGGGACCCGTGTGCCTCCAGTTTGCGGCGTAACGCGCTGATATAGACCTCGACGAGGTTGGCGTCATAGGCGTCGTATCCCCATACCGCGGCCAGGATCTGGTCCTTGCTCACCGTCCGTCCCCGTTGTTCCACCAGGTAGCTCAGCAGCTTGAACTCGGTGCCGGTGAGGTCCAGGATGGTGCCGGCCCGGCTCACCGCACCGCCGTCGGCGTCCAGCACCAGATCGCCGACCTGCATGGCCGAGGGCACCCGTCCGCGTCGCCGCAGCACGGCGCCCACCCGGGAGACCAGCTCGGCGACGTCGAACGGCTTGACCACGTAGTCGTCCGCGCCCGCGTCGAGCCCGTGCAACCGATCCGGGAGCGCGTCCCGGGCGGTGAGCAGGACTATGCCCGCGTCACCGTAGCCGCGGACCACGTCGATGAGGGCGAAGCCGTCGCGGCCGGGCATCATCACGTCGAGCACCACCAAGTCGGGCCGAAACGCGGCCAGCGCATCCTCCAGCCCCCGGCCGTCCACCCGCCCGCCGCTGATGTACCCGGCATCGGCGAGCGCCTCAACGACCATCTCGCGGATGGCGGCGTAGTCCTCCACCACCAGCACCCGGGGTGGGTTGGTGTCCGCGTGCTGTCGAGCCGAAAGTCCATGCACACGGCCATTGTGACGACGTTTTCCTGAAGGGAGGCTGAGCGTGCGCGCCCGCGGGCGCCTCTTTCAGCTGCGCTTCAGCTTCGCCGCGGAGTGTCGGGGTCGAACGAAGACCCGACCTACCCGAGCACAAAGGTTGTTGCGCAATGGATTTCGGAATGCTGCCACCGGAAGTCAACTCCGCGCGGATGTATGCGGGACCGGGCTCTGCTCCGTTCCTGACGGCCGCGGCGGCCTGGGACGGACTGGCCGCCGAACTGCGTGTCACGGCGGCTTCCTACGACTCGGTGATCTCGGGCCTGGCGAGTTCGTGGACGGGACCGGCGTCGGCCTCGATGGCCGGCGCGGTCGCGCCCTACGTCGCGTGGATGAACACCACCGCCGCCCAGTCCGAGCAGACCGCGGCCCAGGCGCGCGCGGCGGCGGCCGCCTATGAAGCTGCGTTCGCGATGACGGTGCCGCCGCAGGTCGTCGCGGCCAACCGCAGTTTGGTGATGTCGCTGATCGCCGCGAACTTCCTGGGGCAGAACACCCCGGCGATCGCGGCTGCCGAGGCGCAGTACGGCGAGATGTGGGCGCAGGACGCCGCCGCCATGTACGGCTACGCCGGCGCCTCGGCGAGCGCATCGCGGCTGACGCCGTTCCAGGCGCCGCAACAGGTCAGCAACCCGGCGGGTCTGGTCAGCCAGGCCGCGGCGGTGCACGCCGCCACGACGACCGCGGCGGCCAACACCCAGACGACCCTGCAGGAGGCCATGGTTGCGCTGCCGCAGACCCTGCAGGGGCTCGCCTCACCGTTGTCCTCGGCGTCGTCCCTGCCGTCCACGTCGACGCTGACGGCGGTGTTCAACTCCTCGATGAACAACCTGAAGACGGTCCTCTATCCGGCGTCGATCGTCTCGATGATGCCGATGCGGGGACTCTCGATGGCCAACATGTCGAAATCCCTGATGTCGTCGGTCGGGGCGGCCGCCAAGGCCATTCCCGCAGCCGGGGCGGCGCTGCCGCACGGCGTCGGGTCGGGAGCCCTGGGGCCACTCGGCACGGTGAACCTGGGTGTGGTCGGGAGCCCGGGCGCGGTGTCGGCGGGCTTGGGCCGGGCCGTCCCGGTCGGCGCACTGTCCGTGCCGCAGGCGTGGTCGCCGGGGCCGATAGCCGACCGTTTTGCGGCGGGACTGCCGGGGGCCGGGTTCGGATCGCTGCCGAGCGAGGCCGCCGCATCGATGGGTCTGCCACCGATGACGCCGATCACGAACATGGCCACGCAGGGCATGTTCACCGCGGCCCCTCGCTACGGGTTCCGTCCTGCGGTGCTGGCCCGCCCGCCGGCCGCGGGATGAGCAACGCGCCCCGGTTATCCTGCGGGCCGTTTCCGCAATGCCGCGAGTCGCCTGAGCGCTTCGTCCAGGGTGTCTTCACGTTTGCAGAAGGTGAAGCGCACCAGATGATTCCACACCCTGGCCTGCTCCGCGGCGTGCCCCGCGGTCGGGTCGCAGAACGCTGACATCGGGATGGCGGCCACGCCCACCCGCTGCGGTAGGTCCGCGCAGAACGTGGTGCTGTCGTCGTAGCCGAGCGGGCGCGGGTCGGCGCACAGGAAGTACGTGCCGTGGCTGTCGTGGACCTCGAAACCGATCTCCGTCAGCCCCGCGGTGAGCCGGTCCCGTCTGGCCTGCAACGTGTTCCGGAGTTCGGCCACCCACGCGTCCTCGGTGTCGAGCGCCAGGGCGACCGCGGGCTGGAACGGGGCGCCGCCGACATAGCTCAGATACTGTTTGGCCGCTTTCATGCCGACGATGAGCGGGGCCGGGCCGCAGGCCCATCCGATCTTCCAGCCGGTGCAGTTGAACATCTTGGCGGCGCTGGAAATGGTGACGGTACGCTCGGCCATGCCGTCGAAGCCAGCCAGCGGCAGGTGCTCGTGCCCGTCAAACACCAGGTGCTCGTACACCTCGTCGGTGATCACCACAAGATCTGCCGCGACCGCGATTTCGGCGATGGCCGCCAGTTCGTTTCTGCTCAGGACCGCGCCGGTCGGGTTGTGCGGTGTGTTGACGATCAGCGCCCGGGTGCGCGGCGTGACCGCCCGGCGCAACGCGTCGGAGTCCAGGGCGAAGCCGCGCCCGTCGGCGACCAGCGGCACGGCCACCCGGTGGGCGCCGGCCATGGCCACCACGGGGGCGTAGGAGTCGTAGAACGGCTCGATGAGCACGACTTCCTCACCGGGCTCCACCAGGCCGAGCACCGCCGCCGCGATGCCCTCCGTGGCCCCGACCGTGACCAGCACTTCGGTGTCGGGGTCGTAGTCGATGCCGAACCGCCGCCGCCGCTGGGTGGCGATGGCTTGGCGCAGCGCCGGGATGCCGATGCCCGGCGGGTACTGGTTGGCGCCCTCGGCGATGGCGTCCTGCGCGGCCTTCAGCAAGGCGGGGGGCCCGTCCTCGTCGGGGAAGCCCTGGCCGAGGTTCACCGCGCCGATCCGCGCGGCCAGGGCCGACATTTCGGCGAACACCGTGGTCGCGTACGGACGCAGTCGCGACACCGTCATGGCAGTCGAGCTTAAGGCGCGTTGCCGATGCGTCCCGCAGGGCCCGGGATGGGTTACGGTCGTTTACACACGGGACGGAGGTTGTCATGGCCGGGCAGATCCCTTTGGTCGACTATCTGGTGCTCGACGACGGCGAACCGCACCTCGTCGCGCACGAGTGCACCCACTGCGGGGCCCGGTTCTTCGACCGGCGCAACGCGTGCGCGAGTTGTTTTGCCACGGAGTTCACGACCGTCCCGGTAGCGACCGAGGGCACGGTGCGCGCGTTCACGATCGTCACGTTCGCCGCGCCGGGGATTCCGACCCCGTTCGTTGCGGCGGTGGTGGACTGCGACGGCACCCAGGTGCGGGCCAACCTGATCAATGTCGAGCCCGACCCCGAGCAGGTGCGCGATGGGATGAAAGTGCGGCTGGCCACCCATTCGCTGGGAGCCGACGCCGAGGGCACCGAGGCGATCGGCTTCGGTTTCGAGCCGGCCGCCTGAGCAACCGAGTCACTTCGAAGGAGCAGCGACGATGAGCGCCAGCGACGAGATCTGGATCCTGGGCATCCGGATGACCAAGTTCGGCAAGCACCCCGACCTCGACACCGTCGACCTGGCGGCCGAGGCGGCAATGGGCGCACTCGCCGATGCCGGGGTGAGCATGGCCGACATCGGTGTGCTGGCGGCGGGCAACCTGATGAACGCCAGCGCCGGCATCGGTCAGCAGCTGCAGAAGCAGATCGGCCAGACCGGCATCCCGGTGTACAACGTGGCCAACGCGTGTGCCACCGGGGCCACCGCACTGCGCACCGCGATCATGGCGGTCAAGGCCGGCGAGGTCGACTACGGGATGGCTGTGGGTGTGGAGAAGCTGTCCGGGGCCGGTCTGCTGGCCGGGGGCAGTCAGCAGAAGTCCGACGACGTGTGGGCGCCCAAGGGCCGCTACGGCGCGGTCGCCCCGGTCGACGGGCGCATCGGCACCGAGACCATGCCCGGGGTGTTCGCCCAGATCGGCACCGAGTACGGCCACAAGTACGGCGGCACCAGCTTCGAGCTGTTCGCCAAGATCAGCGAGAAGAACCACGCCCACTCGACGCTGAACCCGCTGGCCGCCTACCAGAAACGGTTCACCCTCGAGCAGATCATGGGCGACGTCATGATCGCCTACCCGAATACCCGCCCGATGTGCTCGGCCAACTGCGACGGTGCCGCGGCCGCCGTTGTCTGCAACGGCGCGACGCTGAAGTCTCTCTCGCTGCAGCAGCGTCGGCGCGCGGTGAAGGTGTCGGCGTCGGTGCTGACCACCGATCCCTACGAAGAAGGCTGCCAAGTCCTGCCCAATGTCAACACGCTGACGCGCAGGGCGGCCGCGACCGCCTACGAGCAGGCCGGCGTCGGCCCGGGCGAGCTGGACCTGGTCGAGCTGCACGACTGTTTTGCCACCGCCGAGCTGGTGCATTACGACAACCTGATGCTGTGCGAAGAGGGCGGGGCCGCCGACTTCTTCAACTCAGGGGCCACCTGGCGCGACGGCTCGACACCGGTCAACGTCTCGGGCGGGCTGCAGTCCAAGGGTCATCCCATCGCGGCCACCGGCATCGCCAACATCTGGGAAGTCTGCCACCACCTGCGCGGCGAGGCCGGCGACCGTCAGATCGCCGACGCGAAAGTCGGGCTGGCCCACGTCATCGGGCTGGGCTCGGCCTGCGGCGTGCACATCCTGGAGAAATCAGCGGCCTGACCTTGTCGACGGCGTGACGCTCGGCGGTTCGGGGACGGCCGAGCGCCGTCGGCCCAACCAACAGGTTGGATGGGAGTCCTGTTAGGGTGCTGGTACTCCGGCCTAACC
>NZ_JBYCLC010000227.1:0-1529 GCF_057473685.1 Mycobacterium sp. TH-M116
GGCAACAGTGCTGGCGGTCGCCGGTGCCGGCGTGATCGCGATGAATCCGGCAACGCCGGGTGTTGCCGGTCTCGCCGAGCGGGCGATCGAGGTCCAATTGACCGGCGCGTTCGACGACGTCGACGCGCTGGCGACCCAGGCCGCGGTCGGCACCGTGGGCGTGGCTCCCTACAACTTCCTCGACGTTGCCACAGAGGCGTTCCAGAACGTCGAGCAGACCGCCGAGCAATGGCTCGCCGACCCCTTCCCGATCCTGAGCCAGCTGGGCACCAACTGGCTGGACTACGGTGAGGCCGCGGCGAAATCTCTGCTCTATGCGGGCGGCGGTCTGGCCGATTTCGTCTTCGGCAGCAGCGCACAAGCAGGTCAGGAGTCGTTGGGCCCGCTGGTGGAGTCGCTGATCGGCAACGTGCAAGCGGGCGACTTCTACCCGGGCGCGGCCCAAGACTTGGCCCAGATCATGGGTGGCTTCATCGAATTTCCTGGCGAAGGTCTGGTCAGCGGCGGAATTTTCGACATCCCCATCGACATCAGCGCTCACATCGACAACGTGGTGAACACGGTGTTCGGTTCTGGCCCTGCCGGTCTGCTGAGCATCTTCGGCGGGGTTGTGGGGTCGGTCCTGGAGGCCCCGATCTTGCAGACCGGCGCCGCTTTCGAGGCAGGGGCGACCGCATGGGAAGCGGGTAACTACCTGACGGCGCTCGGCGACTTCGCCCAGATGCCCGCCTCGTTTGCCTACGGCCTGCTCAACGGGATCGACGACCCCACCAACGGCCTCTACTTCGCGGGCTTGTTGACCGCGGCCGACACCTTCTCCCAAAGCGGCGGGCTGCTGGCCAATCTGGCGATCGTCCTGCCGCAGCAGATCGCCGCCGATCTGGCCTCCGACGCGGCCACCAGCGCGGCGACCAGCATGGCCGCCGATCAGGCTGTCAACCTGGGCACGTTGGTGTTCGACCTGTTGTCGGCTCTGTGAGACCGTGGCGGTGGCAGTCGGCACAACCTCGCTGCCACCGCCCGCTGGCCCCACGCCGACGGGTCGTCCCGGCGGCGTGTCCTGCGCCTGACTCGATGCGGCACCCTGCCGGTACGGCGCGGTCGCGCCGCTGCCCGGACACGTAGGCTGGTGGCGCGCGGGTCGGGGCGGCGAGCGGAGGTCTCAGGGAAGTGCGGCGTTACTACTCGGTAGACGCGATCCGCGACGCCGAAGCGCCGCTGCTGGCCGGCCTGCCCGACGGTGCCCTGATGAGACGCGCGGCCTTCGGGCTGGCGACCGCGATCATCGGTGAGCTGACCGCGGTCGCGGGCGGGGTGGCCGGACGCCGAGTCTGCGCGGTCGTCGGCTCGGGCGACAACGGCGGCGACGCCCTGTGGGCCGCGACGTTCGTGCGCCGTCGCGGCGCGTCCGCCGACGCGGTCCTGCTCGATCCGGAACGCGCCCACCCCAAGGCGTTGGCCGCGTTCCGCAAGGCGGGCGGCCGTGTCGTCGAAAGAGTCTCCCCGACCACTGATCTCGTCATCGACGG
>NZ_JBYCLC010000228.1:0-2317 GCF_057473685.1 Mycobacterium sp. TH-M116
CTGCGCCGAACGCACCAACCCCCACACCGCCGCACCCGCCAAATCCCCCACGTCCTCCCCCGGCAACGCCACCGCACCCCGCGTCGACACCACCAGCGTCGCGGCCGCGTTGCCGGTCAGCCAGGTTTGCAGCACCTGAAGCACGGCGCGCGTGGTCGCGTACACGTCCGCGACGACGTCACTGGTGACCGGCGGGGATTCGAACAGATACGCCTTGGGTTCGACCTCGGTGGTATCGAACACGGTCGTGCCCCAAGTGAATACCGATATCGGCTGCACGTTCTCGGCGGGCTGCGCGGACCAGACGACCTCGAAGAGCCGATCGCGGCCCGAGTTCGAGGCCGCGGCCAGGAGTTGCTGATCGCTGACCGGGCGGGCCACCATCGCACCCACCGACAGCACCGGCAGGCCCAGCCCGTCGGCAAGCTCGATCGACATCGCGGACGGACCTGAGGGCGCAATGCGCGCCCGCAGTGCCTCCGCGCCCGCAGCGTACAACGACACGCGCTGCCAGGAGAACGGCACCAGCACAGAGCCCTCGGCCAATTCGCCCTCGTCTTCGCCCTCTTCCGAGGCCAGGATCACCGCGTGCAGCGCCGCATCCAGCAGGACCGGGTGGACCCCGAATCCGGCCACGGACAAGCCGGCGTCGGCGGGGAGCGCCACTTCCGCGAACACTTCGTTGCCGCGGCGCCACATCGACGTCAGGCCCCGGAACGCGGGCCCGTAGCCGTAACCGCGTTCGGCCAGCCGCTCGTACCCGTCGCCGATGTCCACCGGCACGGCCCCCGCCGGAGGCCATACCGACAGGTCCGCGCCGGGAACGGCTGATCCGGCACTCAGCACACCCTCGGCATGCAGCAGCCACGAAGAGCCCGTCTCGACGCGGGAGAACACCGAGACCGTGCGAGCGCCCGACTCGTCGAGGCTACCGACGACGACCTGCACCGCGACCGAAGATGCGGCCGGCAAGACCAGCGGTGCAGCAAGATTCAACTCCTCGACCATTCCGCAACCCACCTCGTCACCGGCGCGGATCGCCAGCTCCACGAATCCGGCACCGGGAAACAGCACCGTGCCGCCCACTGCGTGATCGGACAGCCAGCCCTGCGTGCCGGGCGACAACCGGCCCGTCAGCACCACCCCGCCCGAGGCCGGCAACTCGATCACCGCGCCCAGCAGCGGGTGCTCGCTCACGCCCAGCCCCAGACCGGCGGCGTCGGCGGCCCCACCGCCACCGGAGAGCCAGAACCGGCGCCGCTCGAAGGCATACGTGGGCAGTTCGACGAAGTTGGCCATTCCGATGGCACCACGCCAGTCGACGTCCACGCCGGTGACGAACGCGTGCGCGACGGCGTTGACCAGCGTCACGGGCTCGGGGCGATCCTTGCGGAGCAGCGACGCCGTCAGCACGGGCGCATCGGACAGCGACTCCTCGATCGACGCTGTCAGGCCGCCGCCGGGACCGACTTCCAGGAAGCGGGTGGCCCCGGCGGAGTGCGCGAAGCGAATGCTGTCGGCGAACCGGACCGCTTCGCGGATGTGGCGCTTCCAGTACGACGGCGAGGCGAAGTCGTCTGCGGCCAATTGGCCGGTCACGTTGGAGATGACCGGAATGCCGGCCGCCGCGGTGGCCAGTCCGGCGGCGACGGCGGCGAATTCGTCGACCATCGGCTCCATCAACGGCGAGTGGAACGCGTGCGAGACGGCCAACCGGTGCACGCGGCGGCCTTGCCCGCGAAACCGCTCGGCGACCGCGACCACATCGTCGCGGGCACCCGAAATCACCACGGAGACCGGACCGTTGACGGCCGCCAGGCCGACCTGGCCGTCCAGCAGCGGCCGCACTTCCTCCTCGGTCGCCTGCACCGCGATCATCGCCCCGCCCGCCGGCAAGGCCTGCATGAAGCGGCCGCGCGCTGCCACCAGCACCGCGGCGTTCTGCAGCGACAGGACGCCGGCGACGTGCGCGGCGGACAGTTCGCCGACCGAGTGGCCCATGACGAAGTCGGGCCGCAAGCCCCAGGATTCGAGGAGGCGGAACAACGCCACCTCGACCGCGAACAAGGCCGGCTGGGCGAATTCGGTGGTGTTCAGCAGGTTCTCATCGTGGCCCCACATCACCTCGCGCACGGGACGCAGCAGGTGGCGGTCGAGTTCGGTCACGACGGCATCGAAAGCCTCCGCAAACAAAGGGTATTCGGCGTGCAGGCCCATGCTCATGCCCAGCCATTGGGAGCCTTGGCCGGGGAACACGAACACGGTCTTGCCCGCCGGTGTGGCGCTGCCCCGGATCACCGAACCCGCCAGGTCGTCA
>NZ_JBYCLC010000229.1:0-1623 GCF_057473685.1 Mycobacterium sp. TH-M116
GCGGCGCAGCCCGTATTTGTCGGCGACTCCCTTGAGGTAGTCCCAGATCTCGGGCTGATACGAGAAGGGGTTGCGCCAGTCCGGCTTGGGCTCGAACGAAAAGGAGTACAGGTGCGACGGGATGTCGCAGGCGCACCCGGGGTAGCTGTTGTCCCGCCAGGTGCCGCCGACGTCGTCGGCCTTCTCCAGGATTGTGAAGTCCACGCCCCGCTGCGCCAGTGTGATGGCCATTCCCAGACCGGAGAAGCCGGTCCCGATGATCAGGGCGCGCGTGTGCACCGGCCCCTGCGCCGCCGGAGTGGGCTCGGCAATGGTCATGCTGCGATCCTTCCTGGGAACGCTGGTACCGGGTACTTGCTCCACCCAGTCTGTCGGGCGGGCGGGGGGCTGTCAACGCAGGTTCGGGTAGCCTTTGGCGTTCGGCGCCCGGCCACGCCCGCCGCCGACCGAGCGCTGCCCGTCTCGGCGGGCCGCGGTGAGAATTCCGGGAGCGGATAGCGGCGCTCAGCCGGCGGCGGGCTTGGCGGGCACCACGTCGTGGATCGGCCGGTCGGGATCCATCAAGATGCCGAGCGCCTCGGCGGTGCCGACGATGACTCCCACCATGATCGTCGTCAGGTGGGCGACGAACTGGTCACGGGGCATGCGTAGCGGGCTGTCCGCGTCGGGACCCAACCACCACTCGGTGGCCGAGGCGGCCGACCCGAAGGCCGCGTGCCCGGCCAGTTCCACCGCCGCGTGGTCCAGTTCCATCTCGCGCAGCTCGTCGTCGAACATGTCGGCCACGGCCAGCGTGATACCCCGACCCTCGTCGAGGATCTGGGGGCTGGCCGCCGAGCGGCCCTGGATGAAGACGCGCCACACGTTGGGGTGCCGGTCGACGAGATCGACGTACTCCTCGACGGCACGCCGGATCACCTCGCGGGCCGCATCGTTTTTCACGTCGATCGACGGCACGATGCCCGCCCACAGCATGTCGAGCAGGCGTTCGCCGACCGCCTGGAACAGGTCGGCCTTGTCGTGAAAATGCCGGTAGATCTTCGGTTTGGCGGTGCCGGCCTCCTCGGCGATCTCGCGCACGCTCAGCTCGGGGCCCAGCCGGTCGATGGCGCGGATCGCCGCGTCGACGATCTCGCCGCGCACCTTCTCGCGATGCTCGCGCCAGCGTTCGCTGCGCGCGTCGACCTTGGCCCCGGGCTTGACGCTGGGGTGAGGTCGAGGAGGTCGAGGCATTCTCACCACGTCACGCACCATACCGCGTTGCGGCGGCTGACCTGGGCGTCGTGGCTGACCGGCGCTGCAGGTCCTACAGCATGCAGGACACGCAGCCCTCGACCTCGGTGCCCTCCAGCGCCATCTGGCGCAGCCGGATGTAGTAGAGCGTCTTGATCCCCTTGCGCCAGGCGTAGATCTGCGCCTTGTTGACGTCGCGGGTGGTGGCGGTGTCCTTGAAGAACAGCGTCAGGCTCAACCCTTGGTCCACGTGCTGGGTGGCCGCGGCGTAGGTGTCGATGATCTTCTCGTAACCGATCTCGTAGGCGTCCTGGTAGTACTCCAGGTTGTCGTTGGTCATGTACGGCGCCGGATAGTAGACCCGGCCGATCTTGCCTTCCTTGCGGATCT
>NZ_JBYCLC010000230.1:0-6562 GCF_057473685.1 Mycobacterium sp. TH-M116
AACCGATCCGCCATGTATCGGGCGTGCTCGATGCTGACGCAGAAGCCCAGTGCGCGCATGGCAGCCACGTCGAACACCTTGTCGCGCAGTTCTTTCAGCACAATGCGCGTGCGGGCGTCGTTGCCGGTGTACAGGTTGCTCAACGCGGACAACTCGTATCCGCCGCGTTTCCATTGCAAGCCGCCCAGGTCGACTCCGTCGTGCACCCCGAAGTAGTGGAAGGGGCACAGCAGGTGCTGCTCGAGGGCGTCCCAGAGTCGAAGTTCGGCAGCTACTCGCCAGTCGAAGAATTCGCGGACGTCCACGCCGTCGCCGCGCTCGGGCGTCGCGGTCAGGCCGAGCAGTTCGATGGGCTGCACATGGTCGAGTAGTCGCCGATAGGACGTGGCCTCGGCATGGTGGAACTCGTCGACCACGACCACGTCGAAATGGCCGGGATCGATGGTGGCAAGCCGGTCAGCCGAGAGCGATTGGATGCTCGCGAAGACGGGCCGCCACGTGATCGGCTGGTCCCCACCGACGAGGAGCTCACCGAACGTCGGCTCGGTCAGCACTTCCTGGTACATGCGCCGGGCCTGGGTGAGGATCTCCTTGCGGTGGGCGACGAACAGTAGCGTCAAGTCGCGGCCGTGTCGTTCGCGCACGAGGCGCCGATAGTCCAGGGCGGCAACCACCGTCTTTCCGGTCCCGGTGGCCGCCACGACCAGATTGCGGTGCCGGTCGTGCAATGTCCGCTCCGCGTCGAGCTCCTCGAGCATCTCGGCCTGGAATGGCTTGGGGTGCACCTCGAGACCGGACAGTGTGACGGCAAGCCCGTCCTTGGGACGCCCACCGGCGGCGGTGGCCAGCGCCGCGCGCAGCCGGTCCCCGTCTGATGACGGTCGGTAGGCCTCGAACTCACGGTTCTGCCAATACGACTCGAAGGTGGCGCGGAACTTCTCCAGCAGGTGCGGAGTCGACACCGCCGACAGTCGCACATTCCATTCCAGCCCGTCGACCAGGGCCGCGTGTGACAGGTTGCTCGACCCCACGTAGGCGGTGTGAAAGCCGGTGTTACGGCGCAGCAACCACGCTTTGGCGTGCAACCGGGTGCGCTGGGTTTCGTAGTTGACCCGCACCTGCGCGCCGAACTCGTCGACCAACGCGTCGAGGGCGCGTGCGTCGGTGGCCCCGAGATAGGTCGTCGTGATGACCCGCAGCGGCACGTGGCGCCGTCGCAGCTCACCGAGTTCGTCCTCCAGCAGCCGCAGGCCCTGCCACTTGACGAACGCGCACAACAAATCGACCTGATCGGCGCTGGCGAGCTCGGCCCGCAGCTCGGCGGCCAAGGTCGGCTCGTTGTGTCCGTTGGTCATCAGCGCGGCGTCGGACAACGGGGTGGCGGGCCGTGGCAAACGGATGGCGCCGAGACGCGTGGCCTCGATGACCTCGTCGAGCCGTTCGATTTTCCCGACCTCGCGTTGATGCAACGCCTCGGTCATCGCGTCGGGGTCGGGCAACGCTGCCAGGATTCGGCGTACCACATCGACGCGGTCTTGCGGGGTTCTCGCCGCGCGCAGCGCGCGTTCGATGAGCGGTGTGAGATGGCGTGCGAGAGCAACTGGCTGCTCGGCATCATCGACCGGGCCGATCTCGGGACGCAGGTCAGCGCGCTCAGCCAACGCCCGGTTCAACCGCTCGGTCAGCAGCGACTCGTAGAGCCCCTCGTGCATGCCCGGGAGCGTAGTGCAAGCACCGGCTCGAACCCCCTCGTTTCGCCGCGAGCCGGTGGTGCATTGACCGGGCGCCCGCCGCATGCGCCTCGTCGCCCAGCGGTTGCCATCGCAACAGCGCCTCCGAAGCCCGCATCGGATACCGTCACGCGCATGTACGTGACCGACCTGGAGCACTTTCTCGACATGCCCCCCGACGCGCCGGGACCGGCCCGCCGGTTGGCCGAGCACCTGGGCACCATCGTGCGGGCGGCAACGGCGGGCGACGCCCTGATCGCGTGGGAGAGCGCGCTGCCGTGTCGGCGTCGGCCCGCCAACCGTCGCTGCCCCGGTCGGATGATCGTGCAACGCAGCGAGCCGGGCTCGCCGATCGCCTGGCGATGCAGCGCCTGCGGCGACGACGGCGTGATCAGCAACTGGGAGGAATCGCCCTTCGATCTGCGTCGTCGACGGCCCACGCTCGTCGGCGCCGTGCACCAGATCGTCGTCTCTCACGAGGTGGCCGCCGCGCTCCGCGAATTGGCCTTCCTGGAAGCCGAACTCGAACGGCTGGTGTTCGCAATCCGCGCCCACGGCGGCGATGCGGTCCTCGCGGTCACCGCCGAACAGCTCGACGAGCTCATCGACGCTGTGGCCGCGGAAGCCAACCACGAACCCAACCGGCGCAGGCGACAACGCCTCGACGCCGCCTACGACGCGCTCGACGCCGCGGCCCGATCCGCCAAACGCCGCTGACACCAACACCGAGGCGCGGTGCAGGCGAGGCCGGTCATACCCGGATGACGGTCAGGCCGGCGGCACCTTCGAGGGCGACGAAGCCGGCGTCCCGGGTGACCACGGGCAGCGCTCGCGATGCCGCGATGGCCGCGATCCACAGGTCGTTGACCCGCACCCGTCGACCGCTCTCGGCCAGATGGATCCGAAGCCGCGCCCACATGCGCGCCGCTTCGTCGTCGACGGGCAGCGCTTCGATGTCCCCCACGGCGTCCAGTGTCGCAAGGCGCTGCGCCCTCACCTCGGAAGACGCCGCGGCCAGCACGCCGGCGTGTAACTCAGCGAGGGTGATCACGGTGGTGGCGACCTCGTCGGGGATGCGCGACTCATCGAGGCCCCGGCCGCTCTCGGTCGCCATGAACACTGACGTATCCAGCACTCCGACCGCGCGCGTCTCGGTCATCGGATGGGCCCCAGATCGTCGGTGGTGTCGCCTGCGAGCGCGCGGAGATCCTCGCGCAACCCGGGATCGGCTTGAGCACGGCGCAATCGCGACAGCAACTCTGCCTTGCTCAGCCGGCGTCGGCGCTGGGGACGAATGGGCATGAGCACCGCGACGGGACGGCCTTTGACGGTGATAGTGACGTCTTCGCCCTCCCGCACGCGCCGCAGCACCCCCGCCGTGTCGTTGCGCAGCTCGCGGGATCCCACCTCAGACATGCTACGAAAGTAGCACAATTGTAGGACAATGCTTCCGCCGCCGAATATCGCGGCGTGCGAGGGGACGCGCCGGGCACTGGGTCACTTGACCCGCGGTCGCGTTGGGGCCAGGGTCACGTATATGACCATCGACGACGATCCCGTCACGACGCTGGACGACCTCAAGGGAGATCTCGCGGGCCGGCACCGCTGGACCCAGACCGGCGGCGCCTCGGTGGACCGCGCGGTCGTCGACACCGACATGGCGGCCCTGGAGCGCGACGGCTACGTCGTGTGGGAGAACCTGCTCGACGCCGACGAGCGCCGCTCCATCCGCGACACCGTCGGCCCCTGGCTGGGACACACCGGCCGCAATTCCTTCGAGGGCCGCCGCACGCAGCGCATCTACAGCGTGCTGAGCCGCACGCGGGTGTGCGACCGCCTGGCCGACCACCCGCGGGTGCTGGCCGTGCTCGACCGGCTCCTGATGCCCAACTACCTGCTGTCGGCGTTGCAGGCCATCAACATCCAGCCCGGCGAGTCCGCGCAGCTGGCCCACCACGACGACGGCTTCTACCCGATCCCGCGGCCGCGGGAACCATTGGCCGCCGCGACGATCTGGGCGATCGACGACTTCACCGCCGACAACGGAGCCACAGTGGTGCTGCCCGGCAGTCACCGCTGGGGCAGGCGCCCACCCGGGCCCGACGACCCGGCGCTGCCGGTCGTCATGCCCGCCGGCTCGTGCGTCTTCTTCATCGGAACCCTCTGGCACGGCGGCGGCGCCAACACCACCGACCGGGACCGGCTCGCCATCACCGCCCAGTACTGCCAACCGTGGCTGCGACCGATGGAGGCCTTCACCCTGTCGGTGCCCCGCGAGGTCGCCCGCACGCTCTCGGCAGACCTTCAGCGCATGATCGGCTACAGCATCCATCCCCCGTTCGTCGGCGCCGTCGACGGCCTGCACCCGCTGCGGTTGTTGGACCAATGACCGCGACGCGCTTCGCGCAGATCGTCGGCGCCGCCAACCTGCTCACCGGTGACGCGATCCCCGACGACTACGGCCACGACGAGGAACTCACTGCGGCCCCGCAGCGGCCGGCCTGCGTCGCCAAGCCGGCCACCGCGCAGGAGGTCGCGGAGTTGCTGAAAGTTGCTACCGCGCAGGCAATCCCCGTGACGGCCCGCGGGTCCGGCACCGGGCTGTCGGGTGCGGCGATCCCCCGGGCCGACGGGCTGCTGATCTCCTTCGAGCGGATGAACGCCGTCCTCGAGGTCGACACGGTCAACCAGGTCGCCGTCGTGCAACCGGGAGTGACGCTGACCGAGTTGGACGCCGAGACCACCCGATTCGGGCTGCGCTACATGGTCCACCCGGGCGAACTGTCCTCCAGCGTCGGCGGCAACGTCGGCACCAACGCCGGCGGGATGAACGCGGTCAAGTACGGGATCGCCCGCCACAACGTGGTCGGCCTGCAGGCGGTGCTGCCGACCGGTGAGATCATCCGCACCGGCGGCAGGATCGCCAAGGTCTCCACCGGCTACGACCTGACGCAGTTGATCGTGGGCTCCGAAGGCACCCTGGCGCTGGCCACCGAGGTGATCGTCAAGCTGCACCCGCGGCTCGAGCACAGCGCCACCGTGCTGGCCCCGTTCGGCGACTTCGATCAGGTGATGGCGGCGGTCCCGGTGATCGCGGCCAGCGGCCTCGGCCCCTACATCCTCGAATACGTCGACACCATGACGATGGCCGCGCTCGTCCATACCCAGCACCTGGAGCTGGGCATCCCCGATCAGGTCCGCGACGCCTGCCAGGCGTATCTCGTTGTGGCGCTGGAGAGCCGGACGGCAGCACGGCTCGAGGAGGACGTCGAGCGGGCCGGCGAGCTGCTGGCCGAGCTCGGCGCCGCCGACGCCTACGTGCTCGAAGGGAGCTCGGCGCGCAAGCTGATCGAGGCCCGCGAGAAGGCGTTCTGGACCGCCAAGGCGATCGGGGCCGACGACATCATCGACACCGTGGTGCCGCGCGGCGCGATGCCAAAATTCCTTGCCGGCGCGCGGGAGCTGGCGGGGGCCGCGGGCGCCGCCGCGGCCGGCTGCGGGCACGCCGGCGACGGCAATGTGCACCTGGCGATCTTCTGCAAGGACCCGGCCGCGCGCAAGAAGCTCATGACCGACATCTTCGCGCTCGCCATGGAACTGGGCGGCGCCATCTCCGGCGAACACGGCCTGGGCCGCGCCAAGACCCCGTACTTCCTCGAACTCGAAGACCCGGTCAAGGTCGACCTCATGCGCCGCATCAAGGCCAGCTTCGACCCGGCGGGCATCCTCAACCCCGACGTGCTGTTCGGTTGACCCACGCCTCACAAGTCTGTGCGACGTGCCGATGTGCCCGCCTCGTAGCGACAAATCCCGCCGCCGCAAGGTTTGTCGCTACGAGGCGGGCACAAAGCCGGTCGCCTGGGCCAGGGGCACGTGTGGCCGATGTGACTGAGCGGCGCCCCACCGCGCTCACATGCCCAAGTGCGTACGACGCACCGCCGCAACGGCTTCCGTAGCGCCGCTGAGTGAGGCCGTCGGCGAACCCTTCCGCACCACGACCCGCTGGCCGGCAGCGGCCCACACCACCTCGAGCCCACCACCGCGAAGCCGCCTGCCGAGAAACCGGCCGCTACGATACACGTTGCGCCACAAGGCAGCATCCATGTCCGGCGCCAGAACACGCGGCGTGAGCCCGTTCGCCCGCCGCACGTCCTCGTGGTGGACGAAGAACTGGCCGGTCACGCCTACGCCGGCGGCGTCATCGGAGCGACCTGCCACCCGCGGGTGGCGGGCGCTGGTCTACGTCGCGGCCCTGGCTCCCGACGGGGGCGAGGCCGTCGCCGACGTCTTCTACCGCAATCCCCCGGGCCCGCGGACACCCGAACTCGCACCCGACGACCAGGGTTGGATCTGGCTTCCCACCAACGCCTTTGGCGACGCCTTCGCCCAGCACTCGGGCGACCGGGAACACGCGATGCTCGCCGCGGCCGAGCGGCCCATCGCCGCGGCGTGCATCCAGAAGCCGGTGCCCGAAACCGGATGGAAAGAGGCTACCCACCTGGCATCTGATCGCCGAGGAAGACCGGTTGATCAACCCGGCCACCCAAAAGTTCACGGCCGCACGCATGAATGCCCACACGCGGACACACCGGGTGGATCACGCGGCGCTGATCACCCGGCCGGAGGTCGTCACCGAAATCCTCGCCGAGGCGATTCTGGCGGTGCCGGTCCCCAAAAGCTAGTCGACGAATTCCGAAATCTCGCGCAGCAGCGCGGCTTTGCCCTTGGCGCCGGTGATTCGCTTCACCGGGTCTCCGTCCTTGAACAGGATCATGGTGGGGATGGACACCACCTGGAACTGCGCGGCGGTCTGCGGGTTGGCGTCCACGTCG
>NZ_JBYCLC010000231.1:0-2193 GCF_057473685.1 Mycobacterium sp. TH-M116
GGGCAGGCCGGGGATTCTCCTCGGGCGCCGACCACAAATCCGCGGGCACGGTTCCCCACGTCGACGGGTTGACCCGCCCGACCTACGCGCTGCGCTCCATGGAGGTCCTCGACGAGGTCATCCTGGCGCTGCGCCGGCTGCATCAACCGGTGATCGCCGCGGTCAACGGCCCGGCCATCGGCGGTGGTCTGTGCCTGGCCCTGGCCGCCGACATCCGCGTCGCCTCGACCGGCGCGTATTTCCGCGCCGCGGGCATCAACAACGGTCTGACCGCCAGCGAACTGGGCCTGAGCTACCTGTTGCCCAGGGCGATCGGATCCTCCCGCGCGTTCGAGATCATGCTGACCGGTCGTGACGTCACCGCCGAGGAGGCCGAACGGATCGGGCTGGTCTCGTGTCAGGTGCCCCAGGACCAGCTGCTGGACACCTGCTATGCGATCGCCGCGCGGATCGCGGCGTTTTCCCGGCCGGGGACCGAGTTGACCAAGCGCACACTGTGGAGCGGTCTCGACGCCGGTAGCCTGGAGGGGCACATGCAGGCCGAGGGTTTGGGACAGCTGTTCGTCCGCCTGCTCACCGAGAACTTCGAAGAGGCAGTCGCCGCGCGCAAAGAGCGCCGGCCGGCGGTGTTCACCGACGACAAATAGGCAAGGGGCGCGATCGTGATCACGGCCACGGACCTCGAGGTCCGCGCTGGCGCGCGCATCCTGCTGTCGCCCGACGGCCCGAGCCTGCGTGTGCAGCCCGGTGACCGCATCGGGCTGGTCGGGCGCAACGGCGCGGGCAAGACCACCACCCTGCGGATCCTGGCGGGGGAGGGGCAGCCCTACGCGGGCTCGGTCACCGTCACCGGCGAAATCGGTTACCTGCCACAAGACCCCAAGCAGGGAGACCTGCAGGTGCTGGCGCGCGACCGGGTGCTGTCGGCCCGCGGGCTCGACGTGCTGCTCAGCGATCTCGAGAAGCAGCAGGTGCTGATGGCCGAGGTCGCCGACGACGAGGCGCGCGACCGCGCGATCCGCCGTTACGGGCAGTTGGAGGAGCGGTTCGTCGCGCTGGGGGGCTACGGCGCCGAAAGCGAGGCCGGCCGCATCTGCGCGAGTCTGGGGCTGCCCGACCGGGTGCTGACGCAGAAACTGCGCACCCTGTCCGGTGGGCAGCGCCGCCGGGTGGAGCTGGCGCGCATCCTGTTCGCGGCATCCGACAACGGTTCTGGTTCGGACACCACGCTGCTGCTCGACGAGCCGACCAACCACCTCGACGCGGATTCGCTCGGCTGGCTGCGCGATTTCCTGCGGGCGTACACCGGCGGGCTGGTCGTCATCAGCCACAACGTCGAATTGCTCGACGACGTCGTCAACCGGGTGTGGTTTCTGGACGCGGTGCGCGGCGAGGTCGACATCTACAACATGGGCTGGAAGAAGTATCTCGACGCCCGGGCCACCGACGAGCAGCGTCGCCGCCGCGAACGCGCCAACGCCGAACGCAAGTCCACCGCGCTGCGCGAGCAGGCGGCCAAGTTGGGCGCCAAGGCGACCAAAGCCGCTGCGGCACAGAACATGTTGCGCCGCGCCGACCGGATGATGGCCGCCCTCGACGACGAACGTGTCGCCGACAAGGTGGCCCGGATCAAGTTCCCGACGCCGGCCCCGTGCGGGCGGACACCGCTGGTGGTCAAGGAGTTGAGCAAGACCTACGGCTCGCTCGAGGTGTTCACCGGGCTGGACCTGGCCATCGACCGCGGCTCGCGGGTGGTGGTGCTCGGGCTCAACGGCGCCGGAAAGACGACACTGTTGCGACTGCTGGCCGGAGTGGAAACTCCCGACACCGGAGGTCTCGAGCCCGGGCACGGTTTGCGGATCGGCTATTTCGCGCAGGAGCACGACACCCTCGACGACGACGCGACCGTGTGGGAGAACATTCGGCACGCCGCACCCGAATCCGGCGAACAGGACCTGCGGGGCCTGCTAGGGGCGTTCATGTTCAGCGGCCCGCAGCTCGACCAGCCGGCGGGCACGCTGTCCGGCGGTGAGAAGACCCGGCTGGCGCTGGCCGGTCTGGTGGCGTCCACGGCCAACGTGTTGCTGCTGGACGAACCGACCAACAACCTCGATCCCGCGTCGCGTGAGCAGGTGCTCGACGCGCTGCGCAGCTACGCCGGTGCCGTGGTGCTGGTGACGCACGACCCCGGTG
>NZ_JBYCLC010000232.1:0-2424 GCF_057473685.1 Mycobacterium sp. TH-M116
CCTGGTGGATGCCCGCGCGGCGGGCGTGAACGATTGCCGGTAGCGCTGATAGGGTCCCTGCCGTGGACCTTTTCGTACGCGAATCGGGTCCGGTCGGGGCGCCGACCATTGTCTTCCTGCACGGCGCATATACGAGCGGCTGGTCCTGGGAGCCAGTGGTCGAACGCCTGCAGCATTATCGCTGCCTGGTACCGGATCTGCCCCACTACGGCAAGAGCTTCGAGCAGGGGCCATTCGAGATGGGCCGAGCCGCCACCGCGGTGGCAGAACTCATCCGCACCCGGACAGCCACCGGCCGGGCACACGTGGTGGGCTGGTCGCTCGGAGCCCAGGTAGGGGTGCAGCTGTTGGCGACCGAGCCGAAACTCGTCGACCGGGCGGTGCTGTGCGGGACCGCCGTCAACACATTGCCGTTCGTCGGGTTGACGCGCCGGCTGCTGGCGCTGCCTGCCCGGAACTCCATGTACCGATGGCTGGTGCGCCACTACCGCAATGCCTGGCAGGCGGCGGTTCCTTCGGACCACCTCGACGAGTATCTCGAGGACGTACGTCTCATCACCAGCGGCCAGCTCGCCGACGTCATCATGGCGACCGCCGGGTTCACGTTTCCCGAGGGACTCGACAAATCCGATTCGCCCACCTTGTTCGTCACCGGCACCAGGGAGCTACCGATCCTGCGAAGCTGGGCTGCAGAGCTTGCGCGGCAAATGCCCCATGGAGTCGACGGGGTCGCAACCGGCATGCCCCATGAATGGCACAAGCGCGATCCGGACCTCTTCGCACGCACCGTCGACGCGTGGCTCACCGACAGTGCCCTACCGCCCGAGATCGCGCTGTCGCACTCCGGTCGACGCTGACCGACCGGCACACCGCGTGTTCAGGACGGCTGGCGAAGCGAAAGACCGGCAGCGCAATAGATCTCGTCGATCACGGTCATGTTCTCGATCGCCCCGTGCGGCGTCGTCGTCACCGGCTCTCCGCGCAGCACCGCCCCGGCGAAAGCGTCGAGCTGGTAAGCGTAGGAGCTGCGCCGTGGGAAGCGCTCCACCCGCTTTCCGTCAGCCGAGCGGATCGAGAGCCGAGGAAAGAGATGGGGTGCGGCCGGGCTGAGGTATCGCAGCCGGCCGCGATCCCCGACAACCTTGGCGCTCGCCCGAAACAGGTCCGAGGACCACTGCGCGCAGTGCAGCCGGCCCGTGTGCCCTCCGGCGAACCGCAACTCGGCCGTCATGGCCCGGTCCACCTGAGGACTGTCCAGCTTCGCCCGCGCCGAGACGACGCCGGGGGTCGAACCGCCGAACGCACGGAGCATGTCGACGATGTAAACGCCGGCATCCATGACCGCTCCCCCTGCCACGGAGTAGTCGTAGGCGTTGACGTTGGAGCGCTTGGGCAGTAACACGCAGATCGCAATCTCCACCCGCTGCAGTCTGCCGAGCTCGCCCGACGCAATGATCTGCTCGACGCGCGCAGTCAACGGGTGGTAGCGGTATTGGAGCGCCTCCATCACGACCCGGTCTGATTTGGCCGCCAGTTCGGCGATCTCGCGGGCCTCGGCGGCATTGGCGGTGAACGGCTTTTGGCACAGCACATGCTTGCCTGCGTCCAGCGTGGCTCGGGTCCACCTGCCGTGCACGCTCGTCGGCAGCAGGTTGTAGACGGCATCCAGATCTGGGTCGGCGATCAGCGCCGCGTAGTCGTCATGCACCCGGTCGATGCCGTGTTGTGCGGCAAAGGCTCGGGCGCGGGACACATCGCGCGAGGCCACCGCGGCCACGACGACCTCGCTGTTGTCCTGCGCCGGGGTGAGGAGTGTCATCGGCGCCCAGCGCGAGGCGCCCAGGATGCCGATCCGCACCGGGGCGGCGGTGCGTCCAGGCATGGGGGCGATGCTAACAGTCGATCCGGGTCACTCGAAGGGACGAACGCCACTCGGGTGGTGCGGCTGACCGGTGCGGCATTCGTCGGCGCCCGCGACCGATGTCAGATGTTACGATCCCGGTTCGCCTGGGCCGGTTGCGCTGTGGGCCCATGATCGGTTGAGGAGTTCCACGTGGTTGACGGCGAACTCAGTGGGCGCGAGCCCGATCCCGTGCTGTGGGACGTGATCGTGGTGGGCACCGGCATGGGCGGCGGGATGCTGGGCTACTCGCTGGCCCGCTCAGGCCGACGAGTGCTGTTCGTCGAAAAAGGCCGCTCCACCCTGCCCGGCACCCCGGGCACCATCCGCGACGCGATGCCCGAACTGGCCGAACCCCAGGCGGCCCGTTCCACAGGCACCTACTACGACGCGTTGGCCCGCGCCGGACGCAGCACCGACGAAATCGAAGACATCAGCGGGCGCTTCCCCAAACGCTTCGTGCCCTACATCGGTGCCGGCACCGGCGGCTCCTCGGCCCTCTACGGCATGGTCTGCGAACGCTT
>NZ_JBYCLC010000233.1:0-4566 GCF_057473685.1 Mycobacterium sp. TH-M116
CTCTCCAACGTTTCCCGCTCACCGGCCGACAACGGCAATGGCACTGCTGGTGCACTCATCCCACCAGAATACCGAACAACCACCTATTTATTTGCGAGACACATCACTAGCTTTCCCGTGACAACGCTGCGCGAGGACACGCGGCGATGGCCTGCTCGGCCAGTGCTTCTTGCTCGATGGGGACGGGGTCGGTGATGACGACGGCGTACTCGTTGTCGTCGAGCTCGAACACCTTTGGCGCGATGTTCGCGCAGAACGCATTGCCCTCACAGCGATCCGGGTCTACCACGACGTGCATGCGGATCCTCCTTTGCTCCAGCGTCAGTGGGTCGTCGAGTTGGATTGAGTGCCGGCGACGACGGCCTGCTGGCATACCCAGCCGTCGGGCGCGCGGCCGGTCGAGATGAACCGGAGCAGTTCCGCGTGCGATTGTGCCGGCAGGTCGACCCGCGCTCTGACTTTCAAACGGGATGCGGTGATCGTCGGGACCCCGTCGACTGCGTCGAGGCTCACGGTGGCGGTGACATCGAGCCGCGCTGGCGGCGTGTGGTTTTCATCTAACTTCATTGCGAGCGCCATCGCGAAACACGACGAGTGCGCAGCTGCGGCGAGTTCTTCGGGGCTACTCTTGCCGTCCGGTTGCTCAGTTCGGGAGGCCCAGGTCAACGGCACGCCATCGAGAACTCCGCTGCTGCCGTGCGCGAGCGTGCCTCCGCCGGACACCAGTGGCCCCTCCCAGATGGTCTGCGTGGTCCGTTCAGCGATGCTCATGCCCTCGCCCGTCTCCCGATTGGCCTCCGATGGTGCTCTGCTCCAGCCCGCGGCGAAGCTGGCTCCCGCCGTTGCCCGCAGTGCTCTCATGCGCGGGGCGGACGACGTCCCAGCTGCTTCAAAGCGATGCTATTATTGATGAAAATTATCATTTAAATAGATCAAGGGCAAGGTGTCGCGGATGGCTGAGCGCAACGATCCCAAGACCGGGCGAATGCATCGCGGGCCAGGCAACGTTCAACGCCAACGCATCCTGGAGTTGGTGCGTGGGCATGACGGTGCATTCGACGCGGAGCAGTTGGCCGCACGGATGGGACTGCACGTGACGACGGTGCGATTTCACCTCGACGCGTTGTGCGACCAGGGAGCGGTGCAGCGTACTCGGATCGGGCGTGCCGGTGTCGGTCGTCCGCGTACCGGCTATCTGGCCGTGCGCGATCGGATGGACTATCGGAGCCTGGCCGAGATATTGGCCCTGGAACTGGGTGTCACCGCCGATCAGCGGCGTCGACGCGCCGAGGCTGCCGGGCGGCGGTGGGCTGAGCGCATCGACATCGATTCGGTCCGCGAAAACGCTGCCGGGCACGATGGGTCGGACACAGTCACGAGCCGGGCCATCACGGCCCGCACTGCTGCCATCGTGTCGGTTTTCGCGCGGATGGGTTTCGCTCCTGAGTTGACCGTGGCCGCGACGCGCAACGCCCGCACCGAGCAAACGATTCGTCTGAACTCCTGCCCGGTTCGCGACCTGGCCCGTGCGCACCCGGAGGTGGGCTGCGCCCTGCATCGAGGACTCCTGCAAGGCTTGCTCACGAAACCCGCCGCGGGCGACGACCCGACCGCAGAGCATCCACGCCGCACGTCCGAGGCCGAGCTGGAGCCTTTTGTCGAACCCGACCTGTGTCTTGCCAGGGTGATTGTGCATGACTGAACCGCATGCGGTGCAAGGACAACCGAGCGCGGACCTCACCACCCGCACCGATGTGGAGGCGCTGCTGCGCCGTTTTTACGGCCGGGTGTTCATCGATGATGTGCTCGCTGAGGCCTTCACCGAGTTGCGGACCAGAGGTCTTGATACGCACATTGCGGTGATGTGCGACTTCTGGGAAACGGTCCTGTTTCGTGCCGGACGCTACCGGGGCAGCGCGCTGCACGCCCACCGGGATGTCCATCAGCGCACTCCGCTGAACGGCGGTCACTTCGTGCGCTGGCTGGCCACGTGGAACACCACCGTCGACGACATGTTCAGAGGACCTGTCGCCGAGCGCGCGAAACTCCAAGCTGCACGGATCGCCTGGGCCATGCACCGTCGACTCACCGGTGCTGATACGCCCGAACTCGACGCACTGGTCGCCCGCTGACCCGACAGGGGTGTTCAGTTGCTCAGGCGGCTCGGCCTTCTGGCAGCGATATTGCGCCGGATGTGTCGCTCGTTGCGCACCCGTTGGATCACACGCAGATCCGCGGCGGTGGGCAGCTGGTGGCCCATTCCAGCGAGTTGCCATGCCCCCAAGGGTCATCGACGGTGACCGGCTCCCCGTAGCGCCAGCTGCGGAACACGTTCCAGACGAAAGGCAGCATCGAGACGCCCAGCACCATGGCGCCGATGGTGGAGACGACATTCAACGTGGTGAAGGCATCGGTGGGCAGGTAGTCCGCGTAGCGCCGCGGCATGCCCATGTTGCCCAGCCAGTGCTGCACCAAAAAGGTGAGGTGAAAGCCGATCAGCGTCAACCAGAAGTGCAGCTTGCCCAACCGCTCGTCAAGTAGCCGCCCTGTCATCTTCGGGAACCAGAAGTAGATCCCGGCGAAGGTGGAGAACACGATGGTGCCGAACCGCACGTAGTGGAAGTGCGCGACCACGAAATAGGTGTCGGTGACGTGGAAGTCGATCGGCGGGCTGGCCAGCATCACCCCCGAGGGCCCGCCCAGCAGAAAGGTCACCAAAAAGCCCATCGCGAACAACATCGGGGTTTCGAACGTCAGCTGCCCTTTCCAGATCGTGCCGATCCAGTTGACGAATGTGATCCCGGTCGGCACTGCGATGAGATAGCTGTTGGTGAGCATCCCCCGGTGTCATCCGTCAGCCGGTGTCGCAAATCGGTTTGCGGGCAACAATCGCCACAGCGATCAACCGTTCGCGGTGGCGCCGGAAAGTGTTGCGCATCTGAGCTACTCGCCGTCTCGCGTCGTGGTGGACGACAAGGTTGGCGGCAAACCGCAATGCCCGCAGAAGGCCTTCGTCGGCGAGCAGGCGTCGTGGTTGTAACAGGTTCATCGGGGCGGTTGCCACGTGGTCGACGATCAGCCCGTGCGTGCCGAGCAGGCCTGTCCATTCGGCTACCGTCAGAGGGCGGGCGTTGACCTTGATCGCACGGGCAAGTGATTGCCGGACATCGTTTTTGATCTCATCGGCGATGGCATCGGGTGTCAACGCGAGTTCGTGGATGGCGTAGCGTCCGCCGGGGCGCAGCACCCGCGATGCCTCGGCAACGATGGCGCGCTTGGCGGGATCGCCTTGCATTGTCAGCATCGCCTCACCGAGGACGACATCTCTGCTGGCGTCGGGCAACGCGGTGTCGGCGGCGTCGGCGACCCGGATCTCCCCGTGTCCGTTGATGAGGCTGCGCACCGACCGGGCGGCGTCGGGATCCTGCTCGACACCAATGTACGACCGGGGATGGCGAGCGAGGATTTCAACCGAGGTGCGGCCGAGACCCGGGGCCAGCTCGAGTACGTCGGCGTCGGTGACCTCAGCTTCGGAGAGCAGCGTGCGGGTCAGTCCAATGCCGCCTGGGCGGAGTACCCGCTTACCCAGCCGCGCCAGCAGCCAGTGTCCTTGCACAGTGTCGTCCCCGCGGTCCGACCACGGCAGCAGATCTGGATGATCGGTCGGCATGTCCCTGCCCATCAGACGACCCGTCGGATGGTGGGTGACAGAGGCAGGATTTCGCGTTTTTGGTGCACGGTCAGGTACCGCAGTCCGTCCGGTCCGGCACTGAACTGTCGTCGTGACCGACGTGGCAACCACAGCAGGGCACCGGGACTCAGGTTGATCGTCCCCTGCTCGGTGGTGAGTTGACCGCTGCCGGAGAGCACGTGGATCAGGACGTCCACGTCGGCGCCGGTATGGGTGGCGATGCCGCCGCCAGGTCCCAGCGTGATGACGTTGGAATCGAGATCCCGATCTCGAACTTGAAGTTTCCAGGACACCCCGGCCGCGTCCGGTTGCCCCTCGGCGATATCGGCCGTATTCGCCAGAATCCGCGGCAGCGGAGTGGTGGTGAGTCTGCTGATCCGGATCTTCCATACGGCCGGTCCGCGCTCGATGTACTCCCATCCGTAGCTGCCGACGTGATCGGCGTCGAATTCCTCACGCAGGTGCTTGGGGTCATGGTTGTTGACCAACACGAACGATCCACCGACAGGGAGATCGGCATAGGCGGCGAAGATCGTCGGATGTTTTTCCGGCTTGCGCAGTGGTCGCACGTCGAGTTCGTTGTCGGCCATGGGGTTCCGCACCTTCCCTAGTTTTCACAAAGAGACTTGTGTAAACTCTACGCCATGACGTACGTGATCGGGAAGCCGTGTGTTGACGTGATGGACCGGGCCTGCGTGGAGGAGTGCCCGGTGGACTGCATCTACGAGGGCGGCCGGGCCCTGTACATCCATCCGGACGAATGTGTGGACTGCGGAGCGTGCGAACCTGTCTGCCCCGTCCAGGCGATCTACTACGAGGACGATCTGCCCGAAGAGTTGCAGCCCTATCAAGACGACAATGCGGCATTTTTTTCC
>NZ_JBYCLC010000234.1:0-1754 GCF_057473685.1 Mycobacterium sp. TH-M116
GCCAAAAGCCGTCGACGGCCGCCGCCTACCGCGAAGCCCACCAATTCCTCGAGCAGCTGGACCGGCTTGCCGACGTCGGCTGTTGCGGGAAGGACTAATTGGCGAACAGACGCGGAATCGCAGAAATCGGGCGTCGTGAGTGCGATTCCGTGTCTGCTCGACCGCGCCAGAGTAGCCACATCGCGCGGCGACAAGACGCCTCGGCAAACGGCTGCGCGGCTCACCCAGCTCAGCGGATACTGACCCTGGCGGAAAGAAAGGCAGGGGTGCGGTGGCGTCGCGCGTCGGCGAAATGTTCGGCAAGTACAGGGTTGTCCGGCTGCTCGGTACGGGCGGCATGGGCAAGGTGTATGAGGCCTACGACACCGACAAGGGCAGAACGGTCGCGCTGAAGCTGCTCAGCGAGCAGTACGCCGACGACGAGAAGTTTCGTGCGCGGTTCCTGCGTGAGTCGCGCGCCGCGGCAATTCTGCAGGAGCCGCACGTCATCCCGATCCATGACTGGGGCGAGATCGACGGTGTCCTGTACATCGACATGCGGCTGGTCCGGGGCCAGACCCTGCACGACATGCTTAAAGACGGCGCCTTGCAACCGCAGCGGGCAACCGACATCATTGGCCAAGTCGCCGCGGCGCTGGATGCCGCGCATGCCGAAGGGCCGATCCATCGGGACATCAAACCGCAGAACATCATCGTCACACCTGAAGACTTCGCCTACTTGGTGGACTTCGGCATTGCCGAGGCCAGAGGTGACACCCACCTGACGATGGCGGGCTACCAGGTGGGCAGCTTCGACTACATGGCGCCGGAGCGGTTCGGGGAATCCGATGCGACACCGGCTGTCGATATCTATTCGCTGACCTGCGTACTCTATGAGGTGCTGACGGGCCACAAGCCGTTCGCGGGCCACAGCGACCAGGTCATCGCGGCCCACCTGTCGTCCCCACCGCCGCGGCCCAGTGCGGTCAATGCCCGCGTTCCGGCGTCATTCGACGACGTCGTCGCCCGCGGCATGGCCAAACACCCCGATGACCGTTACGGCAGTACCGGCGCGCCCTCTCAGCAGAAGCGTCAGCGGCCGGCGCCCCGACGATGCTTGCACCCCAAAACGTAGCGGCGCCGAGTAGCTATCCGCCCTTCAACGCCCAATACATCGCTCCCCCAACGCCTCCGGCAACACCAGGCCAGGGAAAGTACTTGGTGCCAAGCCTGATCGTCGCCGCAGCGCTGCTGCTCGTCGGCGTTATTGTGCTCACGATCAGTGTTGTCGCGAAGCGTAATACCCAGCCGGAGTCCCCTTCGCCGACACTCGCTTACACCCCGCCTACCGTGACCACATACGACACAGAGCCGTCCTCGACCACGCAGCCGGTCTACCCGCAAAGCACGGCCGCATCCGCGCCGCTGGACGCCGAGCAGCGCCTGCACCAAATCGCGGACGAGGACCGGCCCTTCGTGGCCGCCAATCTCGCCGGCCATTGGGTGCCGCAACTGAGCTCCAAACGTCCTGGCGTCGTCGATCAGGGTGTGGTGTGGGACAACACCATGACCCTGCAGGAGCATCTGGACCTCCGGCAGCGCTATCCCGACGTGCGGCTGCCGTGGTCGGGTGACTGGTCGACGTTCACGGCATCCGACTTCTGGGTCACCATCGTGAGCATGCCCTATCCTGACTCCGCCAACCCGCTGGCATGGTGCAGGGCCCAAGCACTGGACCGTGACCATTGCATCGCCAAGCTCATCAGCACGACGCA
>NZ_JBYCLC010000235.1:0-28997 GCF_057473685.1 Mycobacterium sp. TH-M116
CCTCAGCGGCTTCGTCGAGACTGACGCCGTTCACCCAACCCACGCCAAACGCCGATCCGGCGGCGCAAGCCGCGGTGGTCACCCAAACGGGGGCCGCAACGGAAGCACACGCAATGTTGGCGCAGCTGTCCCAAGGTTTCCCAGCGGGCAGCATGCCCGCGCCGTCCACGCCCGCCGATCCGTTCACGTCGGGACTCTTGGGTATCGTATCGAGCCTTGGCCCGCAACTCCCGAACCCTGCCCAGGTGATCCCAACCCCGATAGGGGAACTGGACCTTGTGGCTTTCTACATCGCGGCCGTCGGGACCGGCAGCCTCGCCCTGTCGATCACGAATACCGCCAGGCCCTGGCCCGGCGGCCTTTATGGGGATGGCGGCGGGTTGCAGCCGACGCAAGGGGGCACAGTCGGAGCGACTGCTGCCGAGCCCGGCCCCGACCGGGGACCTGGTGGGCAAGCCGCACCTGTGACCGCGGGCGTCGGCCACGCGTCATTGGTCGGGACGCTGTCGGTGCCGCACAGCTGGACCACGGCCGCCCCGGAGATCCAGCTTGCTGTCCAGGCGCTGCCCAGCGCCGGATCGGGTGCGGACCCGACCGTCGTGGACAGTGACGCCACGGGCCTGCTGAGCGGGATGGCGCTGGCGAGTTTGGCAGCGCGCGGTATGGGCGGGGCCGGCAGTGCCGGTGGCCGCAATACCGGTGCCGCCGGCCCGGCACAGGAAGAGCGCAAACCCACGGTGGTGGTGATACAGAAACCGCCGCCGGCTGGAAGCCAGCCGCGCTGACCGAGGTGAGCCGTCGCCGCGGCTACGGTGCACGGCACCGCGTGCAACTGCGGTCGGCAGCGTCGAATTCTGAGACCCTGATCGAATTCTGAGACCCTGAGATATGCCCGCCCGTGACAAAGCCGATCCGGCCGCCACCCGGGCCGCGGTGCTGGCCGTCGCGGACTGGTTGCGCGACGAATCGCATCCGACGCCCGCCCGGGATGCGCTGGCGGCGGCGGTGCGCCTCAGCGCGCGCACCCTGGCCGCCGTGGCGCCCGGTTCCAGCGTCGAGGTCCGGATCCCGCCGTGGGTCGCGGTGCAGTGCGTGTCCGGGCCGCGGCACACCCGCGGCACGCCGCCCAACGTCGTGGAAACCGACCCGCGGACGTGGCTTTTGCTTGTCACCGGGTTGCTGCGGCTCGAACAGGCGAGGGCCGCGGGGACGCTGACCGCGTCGGGGTCGCGGGCGAGTGAGATCGAGCACTGGTTTCCCTTGGTCGACGTCCGCTGACGATAACTCTGAACTGTGGGTTTATGGTTGTGGCGAGGAGTTTTCGGCGCTCGACACGCGCTGTCCGATTCGGCATCGATGCAGTGTGGTCGTAGACTTCGAGACGCCACCCACCGTTCCCCGGGAGCCGCAGAACCGTGACCGTCGCTGGAACAGATGCACCCGAGCAGGACTTCAGCTCGCCCCGTGAAGAGTGCGGTGTATTCGGCGTGTGGGCCCCGGGCGAAGAGGTGGCAAAACTCACCTACTACGGCCTGTATGCGTTGCAACATCGCGGTCAGGAAGCCGCGGGCATCGCGGTCGCCGACGGATCTCAGGTGATCGTCTTCAAGGACCTCGGGCTGGTCAGCCAGGTCTTCGACGAGCAGACCCTGGCGGCAATGCACGGCCACGTGGCCATCGGGCACTGCCGCTACTCCACCACCGGGGACACCACCTGGGAAAACGCCCAGCCGGTCTTCCGCAACACCGCGGCTGGCACGGGAGTTGCTCTGGGGCACAACGGGAATCTGGTGAACACCGCCGAACTTGCGGCACGGGCCCGCGGCGCGGGCCTGATCGCCCGCCGCGCCCCCGCCCCGGCGACGACGGACTCCGACATCCTGGGCGCGCTGCTGGCGCACGGCGCGGCCGATTCCACTCTGGAACAGGCGGCGCTGCAATTGCTGCCGACGGTGCGCGGCGCGTTCTGCCTGACGTTCATGGACGAGAACACCCTCTACGCCTGCCGCGACCCGCACGGGGTGCGTCCGCTTTCGCTCGGACGGCTGGACCGCGGCTGGGTGGTGGCCTCCGAGACTGCTGCACTCGACATCGTCGGTGCCTCGTTCGTCCGCGACATCGAACCGGGCGAACTGCTGGCCATCGACGCCGACGGGGTGCGCTCCACGCGCTTCGCCAACCCCACACCCAAGGGCTGCGTCTTCGAATACGTCTACCTGGCCCGGCCGGACAGCACGATCGCCGGGCGGACAGTGCACGCCGCCCGGGTGGATATCGGTCGTCGGCTTGCCCAGGAATCCCCGGTTGACGCCGACCTGGTGATCGGGGTGCCGGAGTCGGGAACCCCCGCCGCCGTCGGGTACGCCCAGGAATCCGGCATTCCCTACGGGCAGGGTCTAGTGAAGAACGCGTATGTCGGGCGCACCTTCATCCAGCCCTCGCAGACCATCCGTCAGCTCGGCATCCGGCTCAAGCTCAACCCACTTCGCGAGGTGATCCGCGGCAAGCGGCTCATCGTCGTCGACGACTCGATCGTGCGGGGCAACACCCAGCGCGCCTTGTTGCGGATGTTGCGCGAGGCCGGTGCCGTCGAGGTGCACGTTCGCATTGCCTCGCCGCCGGTGAAATGGCCCTGCTTCTACGGCATCGATTTTCCGTCGCCGGCGGAGTTGATCGCCAACGCCGTCGAAGATGAAGACGAGATGCTCGAGGCGGTGCGGCACGCGATCGGCGCCGATACGTTGGGTTACGTCTCGCTGCGTGGCCTGGTCGCCGCCTCCGAGCAGCCTGCCTCGCGACTGTGCACAGCCTGCTTCAATGGCGAATACCCGATAGAGCTGCCGGGCGAGACGGTGCTGGGTAAGAACGTGGTCGAACACATGCTGGCCAACGCCGCGCGCGGCGCCGAGCTGGATGGCACCGCCGCCGAGGATGTGTCGATCGGCCGCTGATGAGCTGGTAGCCCGCCGCCGCTCCGACGATGTTCGATACCGGCGGACGCTGCCGCCCGGTACCCTTTATCGCGATGACGGATCCCCGAAAAAGTCCCGGCAACCAACCGGGCGGTCAGGGCATCACCTACGCGTCGGCCGGCGTGGACATCGAGGCCGGTGACCGCGCCGTGGATTTGTTCAAGCCGCTGGCGACCAAGGCGACCAGGCCGGAGGTACGCGGCGGGCTGGGCGGTTTCGCCGGGTTGTTCGCCCTGCGGGGCGACTACCGCGAACCTGTCCTGGCGGCGTCCACCGACGGTGTCGGGACCAAGCTGGCGGTCGCCCAGGCGATGGACAAGCACGACACGGTCGGACTCGATCTGGTGGCGATGGTGGTCGACGACCTGGTGGTGTGCGGCGCCGAGCCACTGTTCCTGCAGGACTACATCGCGGTCGGCCGGACCGTGCCGGAACGACTGGCCGCGATCGTCAGCGGTATCGCCGAGGGGTGTGTGCGCGCCGGTTGCGCGCTGCTGGGAGGGGAGACGGCCGAGCATCCCGGCCTCATGGAGCCCGACCACTACGACATCTCGGCCACCGGCGTCGGCGTGGTCGAGGCCGACGACGTGTTGGGTCCCGACCGGGTCAAACCCGGTGACGTGATCATCGCCCTGGGATCTTCCGGCTTGCACTCCAACGGTTACTCGCTGGCCCGCACGGTGCTGCTCGAGATCGATCGGATGCCGCTCGGCGGTCACGTGGAGGAGTTCGGCCGCACCCTGGGCGAAGAGCTGTTGGAGCCCACCCTGATCTACGCCAGGGACTGCCTTGCCCTGGCCGCCGAAACCCAAGTCCGCACGTTCTGCCACGTCACCGGTGGCGGGCTGGCCGGTAACCTGCAGCGGGTCATCCCCCGTGGACTGGTCGCCGAGGTCGACCGGGGTACGTGGACACCCGCGCCGGTGTTTGCGATGGTCGCCCAGCGTGGCCGCGTCGACCGTGAGGAGATGGAGAAGACGTTCAACATGGGCGTCGGCATGATCGCCATCGTGGCCGCAGAAGACACCGACCGTGCCCTGGCCATACTGACCGCGCGGCACCTGGACTGCTGGGTCCTGGGCACCGTGTGCAAGGGCAAGAAAGGCCCGCGGGCAAAGCTCGTCGGGCAACACCCGAGATTCTGACAACGCTTCAACGAAAGGAAACCGTGCCGATACGGAGTGAATCGGCACGGATATCTGCGCGTTCTAGCGGCGCCAGTCGTCCTCGACGTCCCACGAGTTGTCGGGGCCGCCGTCCAGATCGGTCGAGTCGTCGATCTCGTCAGCTTCCGTTCCCGACAACTCGCGCTGAAGCCGCTGGAAGTCGGTCTGCGGGGAGCTGTACTTCAGTTCTCGAGCAACCTTGGTCTGCTTTGCCTTAGCCCGGCCGCGGCCCATGGGGGAACCCCCTCGCGCAATAACGGAGCGGCCTAACAAGTAGGCGGCTCCGATCTCTGGTGTCGTTATTGTCCTGCCGACAGTTTACCGTGCCCACTGGTAGGGCGTCGGCGCCCCCGCCCGCGGTGGCGGACGTCGAAGATCATCATCGCGCACCGCCCCGCAATCGTTCAACGGCCAGCCGTCCCGCACCGATCTGCTCTGGGACCGGAAGAGAATCGGCATCGATCGACGCAGCAACCCTGGCCTCCGGTCCGGTCGCCAATTCGACGTCCACCGGCAGCCCGCGCTTGAGCAGTGCCAGCGCTACCGGCCCGAGATCCACGTGCTCGACCACGGTGCCGAGGCGGCCGACGGCGCGACCGCCGGCCAGCACCGCATCGGCGGTCGCGGGCCGGTCCACCGAGCCGTCGAGGTGTAGTAACACCAGCATCCGGGGCGGTTTGCCGAGGTTGTGCACCCGCGCAACGGTTTCCTGCCCGCGATAGCAGCCCTTGTCCAGGTGGACGGCACCCTCGCCGTGCCCGCCGATCCAGCCCACCTCGTGGGGGATGGTGCGCTCGTCGGTGTCGACCCCGAGTCGGGGCCGCAGCGCCGTGACTCGGTGGGCTTCGTAGGCCCACACCCCGGCCGCGCGCACGCCCGCCCGGGCCAGGCGGTCTTTCCACTCGGTTGACTGACCTCGCGGGACCAGCAGGTCCAGTTCCAGTGCGCCGCCGGCGCCGTCGGGCATCCGTCGCACGAATCCTCCGCCGGCGAGCGGCGCGGCGGCCATCTCGGCGGGCAAAGCATCCAGTCCCAGGGCGTCGAGCACGACCGCGTCTGCGAGCCGGGGCCCGAGCAGCGACAGCACCGCCATGTCTGCGTTGCCCGGCGTGACGTCGGACCAGAACACCATCCTGCGCAGGTATCCCAGCAGCGGTTCGCCCCGCCACGGCTCGGTGTCGAGGTAGGTCGCGCCGCCCGATTCGGTCTGAATCCAGTGGTCTTCGACGCGGCCCTGACCGTCCAGGCTGAGATTCTGTGTGCTGGCACCCTCGGGAAGGTCGCTGATGTGCTGGGTGGAGATGTTGTGCAGCCAACTCTGCCGGTCACCCCCGGTCAGGACGAGCACGGCCCGGTGCGAGCGATCCACCAGGACCGCGTCGTTCGCCGCCGCGCGCTGCTCGCCCAGCGGATCACCGTAATGCCAGATGGCACCTGTGTCGGGCCCGGTGTCGGGTGCGGGGACTGCAGTCATGTGCGCCGCTCCTTCTCATCGCCTCGCGCTGCTTCGCCGCCGGCGCAGTCGAGGTCAACTCTACGGACGCGGTCGGTGTAATGGCGTGACGGACGAACAGCAACGTCATACCGTGCTCGCCGCGGGGAGCGGCCCATCGTCGGTCGGTTCACCGACCGCAGCGCCGTTGAGTTGGGACTGCGGGCCGGTGAGCGCCGGCGTGAACTTCAGCGCGTCGATCAGTTCCTCGATGGCCGCCGGCCCGCGCTCGTCGCGCACCGCGGCCGAGAAGCAGGTCTCCAAGTGGTTGTGCAGCATCACGCGGTTTGTGCGCTCCAACGACGACTGGACGGCCGAGATCTGCTTCATCACGTCCACGCAGTAGGCGTCTGACTCCAGCATCCGGATGATCCCATCGAGATGTCCTCGTACGGTCTTGAGGCGGTTCAGCGCTTCGCGCTTCTTCGACGTCAACTCGTCGTCCCTGGCTCCCATCGGCCTCGCTGATCCCCTTTCGGGCGGAGACGCCCGGCGACGTGACCGCCGAGCGGATACTTTCGGAAATCCTCGAGAATCGATGTTAGTCCTCCCATGGACCACCCCACCCCGGGTGGGATTATCGAGGGACGTCCCCGCTGCGCCCTGCTTCGCCAGTCGTGTGATCGTCGCTAGGCTGCTGCTTCATGACAGGCCAGGCGGGTGTCGTCGTCACACTGGACGGCAACATCCATCCGCCCGGGACGCCGCTGCTGTACGCCGACGAGCTCGCGGCGGTCCGCGGCGACGGCGCCTTCGAGACACTGTTGATCCGCGACGGCCGAGCCTGTCTGGTCGCGCCGCATCTCCAGCGGCTGACCCAGTCGGCCAAGATGCTGGACTTGCCGCCGCCGGACCTCGCGAGCTGGCGGAGCGCGATCGACGTGGCCACGCGCCGGTGGATGGCCGGCACCGACGACGAGGGTGCACTGCGCTTGATCTACAGCCGCGGGCGCGAGAGCGGCTCGGCGCCCACCGCCTACGTGATGGTCAACAGCGTCCCGGCGCGAGCCGCGGCCGTTCGGCGCGACGGCGTGGCGGCGATCACGCTGGCGCGCGGATTACCCGCCCTCGGTATCGACACGATGCCCTGGCTGCTGGCCGGGGCCAAGACGCTGTCCTACGCGGTCAACATGGCTGCGCTGCGCCACGCCGCGCGGCAGGGTGCCGGTGACGTCGTGTTCGTCAGCTCCGAGGGCTACGTACTGGAAGGCCCGCGTTCAACTGTGGTCATCGCCACGCAGTCCGGTGCGGAGACCCCCTGCCTGCTCACACCGCCGCCGTGGTACCCGATCCTGCGCGGCACCACCCAGCAAGCACTCTTCGAGGTGGCCCGGTCCAAGGGGTACGACTGCGACTACCGCGCCTTGCGCATCGCGGATCTGTTTGCTGCCCAAGGGGTTTGGTTGGTTTCGAGCATGACTCTGGCCGCCCGCGTGCACACTCTCGACGGCCGCCCGCTACCGCGGTCAGCGATGACCGCAGAATTCGCGGGCCTGATCGACGCGGCTGTCGCCAGCGATCGCTGAGAAGTGAATTCTGTTGTTGGATCGTCGATTTGCAGGTACGGTCGGCGATACACAAGAAAGGAGGTGGTCCGCGAAATTGATAGCTTCATGGACATGTGAGGTGGCTGCGCGCTAGCAGCATCGGCTCGGTAGAGAAGAGCCGGCGGCCAATGCGCGCTGGCGAATCCCCCGCAGTCACCCGGCCCCCGAGTGCCCGGTCTTGTCCGGCCAGGAGCTTTGCTCGGGGGCCGCTCCATGTCTGGACCGGACGTGATCCCCTCAAGGACCCCGGCGTGGCGCTATCCGGCAAACCGAGACAGGCGCGCCGACAGATGCGGCACCAGTCCGCCGTCGGCATCCACTCGTTCCTCGACGTAGGCCAGGTCGCCTCCTTCGACGATGCCGTAGAGGCGCTTGGCGCCACCGACGAGCACCCCGGACCGACTGCGTGCCAGGGCATCCGTCGCAAGTTCCCACGAGGACTGGTTGCGTGGCCGTCCGTAGAACAACTCGACGTATCCGACGGAGTGAGCCAGCAGCAGCTCGATGGCCTGCGACTCGCTGGGGTCGTCGGGGTCGTCGACGAAACGCCAGAAACCCGTCTCGCGCAACCCGGGTTTCTGGTAGCCGCCCGTTGCGCTGAGCCGCCAGGACCGCGCCTCCCAATTCAGGTAGTCGCCGCCGTCGTGTGAGACCACGATCTGCTGGCCGAACCGGTAGTCCCCGTCATGTGCGCGGCCTTCGCCTTCCCCGCGCCACACACCGACCAGCGGAAGCAGCGCCAGCAGTGCGTCGTTGAGGTTCGCGCCTTCACGAAGGTTCGCGGTGTCGGTCGGCAGCGGCAGGTCGTCGAACGCCGGAATGTTGCGCGCCGCCGTCACCTTGGCACGTTCGGCAGCGACAGCCATGGCACGGTCGCCGGAGGCCGCACCTGCCGGTCCGTCGGCGTTGTCGTCAGAGGAGCTCACGACTCATCGGTGATCAGTCGGTACAGCGTGTACAGCGCGAACCAGGAGATGACCACGACCGTCAGCACCAAGATGATCTCGAAGAACAGCACCACGCACACCAGTCTATTCGGCGACGACGCGCGCCGCGGCCCCTCCCGCGGCGCCTCCCGCATCGGGTGTGAATCCCGGGCGGTGACACGCCGAGCAGCCGCGCCCTGTGTTCACAGTGAAAGCCGTGAGTTCACACTCGATGCGGCCACTTCGCGGTTGTTGCGGGGTGCGCCCGGAAGCGCGGCTACTCAGCAGCTAAAGCAACAGCAACAGCCGGCGATGCGGCACAGATCGACGGCGCGACGCTTGGTGAGCATGGGCTCGAGGCGGGCTGACACGCCGATGAGCGCACCCAACGGCATGGTCGTCAAACCGGCAGCGGTTCCTGGCCGACCACCCGGCGAACCCTATCGCCCGGTCCGCACCCCGGGGCGCTGAAGTGCACGACCGGCAGCCCCTGCGGGACAGGCGCGGATCGGCGTGGGTCACAAGCGCCGGGTCACGATTGCCGGAAATCGTCCAGGGTGACGGTCACTCCGTAGCTGATGCCTTCGATGATGACGTCTGAACCACGCGCCCCGACGGTGTGCGGTGCCACACCGAACGGCAGCCGCTGGCCGGGCAGGGTGGTGCTGAACGCGTGCAGCACCACCTCGCGCTTGTCGTCCGGGACCGGTTGATTCGCCGTGTCGGGTCCGGTGAGCACCCCGGTGGGAGTGAACACCAGGGTCGCCTGGTCGTCGGGCGCCATGGACAGGTCGACCGAGACGCTGACCCGGTGATCGAAGCCGGCGGATTTCGGCGTGCCGGTGAACACCAGGCCGTGGCTGCCGGAGATGCCGGATTCGGTGGTCCCACCGGTCGCATCGTTGGTTTCCCGTGGCGGTGCGTCGACCATCAGGTCGCTGATGCCCAGGTAGCGGCCCAGGTGCACGGAGTCGATGATGATGCGGCTCTCCAGCTCGCCCACCGGGAGCTTCGCCTGGGGCCTGATCAGCCACGACGCGTAGGTCAGATCGATCGAGTGCATGGTGGCCTCGAGGGTGGCCTTGCCGGTCAAAGCATGGTCGACCGCGTTGGCCTTGATCTCCAACTCGTTGTAATGCCGGCGCATCGCCTGGGGGATGAACGGGAAGGCCAGGATGGCCACGAACGGGTCCGAGCCCAGCTTGGCCACTTTGCGCACGGTCGTCGACAGCCGGTACTCGGCGTAGATGCTCGTTGCGTAGTCGACGCCGACGGCGCCTACGGCCACCGCGATCACCGCAACGGTCAGAACGATCAGAACCTTGCGCACCCGCATATTGTGGCCGAGCCGGCGCCGCGTTTGCCGCGAGGTACGTCTGCCCGGCACCTCACACCGTCGCGAGCGCTTGGTCACAGTCGCTCCGGCGGCCCATATTCCGGGGCCGATTGTCAGGCGGCACGTTATCGTTGGATGACCTGGCAACTAACGCGACGTCGCGTCCCGCATTGGGGAATGCATTTCCCATGGGCTGGAGGGGCTTGTTGGAGCTACTACTGCTGACTTCGGAACTGCACCCCGACCCCGTCCTGCCGTCGTTGTCGCTGCTTTCCCACAACGTGCGGACGGCCCCGCCGGAACCGTCCTCCCTGCTGGATGCCGGAATGGCGGACGCCGTGCTGGTCGACGCGCGCACCGACCTGTCGGCGGCGCGTGGTCTTTGCCGCCTCTTGAACACGGCCGGCCGCTCGACCCCGATCGTGGCCGTGGTCACCGAAGGTGGCCTGGTGGCGGTCAACGCGGACTGGGGGCTCGACGAGATCCTGCTACCCAGCACGGGACCCGCCGAAATCGACGCCAGGCTTCGGCTGGTGGTCGGGCGCCGCGCCGGCCTGGCCGAGCAGGAGGGCGCGGGCAAGGTGAGCCTCGGCGAGCTGGTGATCGATGAAGGCACCTACACCGCGCGGCTGCGCGGCCGGCCGCTCGACCTCACGTACAAAGAATTCGAGTTGCTCAAGTATCTGGCTCAACACGCCGGCAGGGTATTCACCCGTGCGCAGCTGCTGCACGAAGTGTGGGGCTACGACTTCTTCGGCGGTACACGCACCGTCGACGTGCACGTGCGTCGGTTGCGTGCCAAGCTCGGTCCCGAACACGAGGCGCTGATCGGCACGGTCCGTAACGTCGGCTACAAGGCCGTGCGGCCCTCGCGCGGCCGGTCACCCGTGGCCGAATCCGACGGCTCCGGGGATGCCGGGCCCCAGGCCGGGGAGCTGCCAGGCCCGCTGGGCGACCCTGCGCGCAGTCCGTGAACCCCTCGCGCTGGCGCTCCGTGCTGACCGCCGACGAGCAGCGGCACGTGCGCCAACTAGTTGCGGCGGCAACAGAGTTCGACGGCGTCGCGCCTGTCGGCGAACAGGTGCTGCGCGAACTCGGGCGCGACCGCACCGACCACCTGCTGGTTTCCGAATCGTCGGACAACGCGATCCTCGGCTACCTCAACCTCAGCCCGCCACGCGAGGGCGACGTCGGGATGGCCGAACTCGTGGTCCACCCGCAGGCCCGCCGAGGCGGTATCGGCGCGGCAATGATTCGGGCGGCGATGGCAAAGGCCCACGGTCGCAACCGTTTCTGGGCGCACGGCACCCTGGAGGCGGCTCGGGCGACGGCGTCTGCGCTGAACCTGGTAGCCGTGCGTGAACTCGTCCAGATGCGCCGCTCACTGCTCGGCACCCCCCCGGTGAAACCCGCCGGCGGGACGCGGATCCGTACCTACGCGGGTCCGGGCGACGACGCCGAACTGTTGCGCGTCAACAACGCTGCGTTCGCCGAACATCCCGAACAGGGTGGATGGACCGCGGCCGACCTCGCGGAGCGGCGCGCCGAACCCTGGTTCGACCCGGCGGGCCTGTTCCTGGCGTTCCGCGACTCGACCGGCGACGAGACCGGCCGTTTGGTGGGCTTCCACTGGACCAAGGTGCATGAAGACCAACCGGGTCTGGGTGAGGTCTACGTGCTCGGTGTCGACCCGGCCGCGCAGCGCCGCGGCATCGGACAGGTTCTGACGGCGATCGGCATCGAGTCGCTGGCACGCCGGCTGGCCGGCTCGGCCGACCCGACAGTGATGCTGTACGTGGAGGCGGACAACGTCGCCGCAGTGCGAACCTATGAACGCCTGGGCTTCACCCGGTACAGCGTTGACACCGCATACGCGGTCCCGCGCACCGCCAGTTGAGCGAAATCGCAGGCAGCAGTGGCGTGGTGGTCGAGTGTTCAAGGCAATTTCACCGCGTAGACGGTTCCGCAGCCCGCGCAAGCGCATATTTTCGCTTGGGCTCAGCACGCTGCGCTGGAGCACGGTCGGCCCGGTTCAGGACCGCCCGGATGAGCCCGCGATGGCTCAGAAAGCGAGATCGGTGAGCCGTGGCCGCCACCAATGCGCAGACAGCTCTGGACATCTGCCGGCTGTGTTCCGCTGCCCGATAGAGTCGAGGAACGAATGGTCACCGCGATCAACGCCATGCAGTGGTCAATTGGGTGCAAGGAGCGACAACGCGACTGTGACGGGATCACAGTGACGAATCCGAACCCGGCCGACGCGGGTTCGGGCGCGGTCGTGGCCGCGCCCTTCCCCGAGGTCCCGATGGTGCCGATCAGCCCATGGGGCCAGGGGCAACCACGGTTCGGGGACAGGGTGTTTCGCCGGCTCGCGCAGGCTTCGGGCGCGCTGGTGGTCGTGCTGATCGTCGCGATCGGCGGTTTCCTGCTGATGCGCGCCGTCCCGGCGCTCAAGCGCGACCAGGAGAACTTCTTCACCTACGGCGGCCCCTGGGTCATGACCGACACCTCGGCGATGCACTTCGGGATACTCGGCCTGTTGCAGGTCACCATCTTCGTGTCGCTGTTCGCGCTGGTGCTTGCCATGCCCGTCGCCCTTGGCGTGGCGTTGTTCATCACGCAGTACGCCCCGCGCCCGATTGCCGGTCCGTTGGCGTATGCGGTCGATCTGCTGGCCGCGGTGCCCTCGGTGATCTATGGCGTGTGGGGTCTGCATGTGCTGGCGCCGCACGTGCGGCCCATCGCGTCCTGGCTGAATCACGCCTTGGGCTGGTGCTTTCTCTTCGCCGACGGGAACACCTCGGTGACCGCGGGCGGCACCGTCTTGACCGGCGGCCTCGTGCTGGCGGTGATGATCCTGCCGATCACCACCGCGGTCACCCGCGAGGTATTCGTCCAGACGCCCTTCGACCAGATCGAGGCCGCGCTGGCGCTGGGCGCCACCCGCTGGGAAGTGGTCAGGACGACCGTACTGCCGTTCGGGCGGTCCGGATATGTCAGCGGCGCGATGCTGGGCCTGGGTCGTGCCCTTGGTGAGACGATGGCGCTGTTGGTCATCCTGCGGGCAACCCGGACCGTGTTCGGCTGGTCATTGTTCGATGGCGGCTCCACCTTCGCGACCAAGATCGCCGGTGCCGCGTCGGATCTGGATGACCCGTACCGGGCTGGTGCCTATATCGCCGCCGGGCTCGTCCTCTTCGGGATCACCTTCCTGATCGTCGCCCTCGCGCGCGGCGCGGTCGCGGGAATCGGGCGCAGAAGAAGCGGCCGATGACCTCGATCCTGGACCGACCGCTCAAGGCCCGGACGTTCCCCGGCCTCGGTCCACGTCGTCGAGTTGTGAACAACCTCGCCACCGCGTTCGTGACGGCGTCGATGGTCATCGCCCTGGCGCCACTGGTCTACGTACTTCTCTCGGTGATCTCCAAGGGGTATCGGGCGATTGCGTCGGCCGCGTGGTGGACGCACTCGCAGGCGGGTATGAAGGAATTCGTGGCCGGGGGCGGCGCCTACCAGGCGATACTCGGCACGCTGTTGCAGGGACTGGTATGCGTGGTCATCTCCGTTCCGATCAGCATCATGGTGGCGATCTACCTGGTCGAGTACGGGGGCGGTACGGCACTGGGCAGGGTGGCGTCGTTCATGGTGGACATCCTGTCCGGGGTGCCCTCGATCGTGGCAGCGTTGTTCATCTACACGTTGGGGGTGGTGACGTTCGGCATTTCCCGCTCCGAGTTCGCGGTGTCGCTGGCACTGGTGCTGCTGATGCTGCCGGTCATCGTGCGTGCCACCGAGGAGATGCTGCGCATCGTGCCGGTGGATCTGCGCGAGGCCGGCTACGCGCTGGGCATCCCGAAGTGGAAGACCATCGCCCGGATTGTGATTCCCACCGGGCTGTCCGGCATCATCACGGGCATCATGCTCGCGGTGGCCAGAGTGCTGGGGGAGACGGCCCCGTTGCTGATCCTGGTCGGCTATTCGCAGTCGATGGGACTGGACATCTTCCATGGGTTCATCGGGTCGCTTCCGGGCATGATCTACAAACAGGCGTCGGCGGGCGCGGGCGTCGACCCGGTGCCCACCGATCGGTTGTGGGGTGCCGCCCTGACCCTCATCCTGGTGATCGCCGTCATCAACGTCGGGGCCAGGGTGATCTCGAAAATGTTCGCCCCCGGAAAGTCAAGGCAGGAGCACTAGGTGGCCAAGCGATTGGACCTCAAGAGCGTCGATATCTATTACGGGTCGTTTCAGGCCGTCGCGGATGTGACGCTGTCGGTTCTGCCCCGCAGCGTGACGGCGTTCATCGGCCCGTCCGGCTGCGGCAAGACGACCGTGCTGCGCGCACTGAACCGGATGCACGAAGTGGTTCCCGGTGGCCGTGTCGAGGGCGAGGTGCTGCTCGACGACGAGGACATCTACGGCCCGGGTGTCGACCCGGTCGGCGTGCGCCGGGCGATCGGGATGGTGTTCCAGCGCCCGAATCCTTTCCCTGCCATGTCGATTCGCAACAACGTTGTGGCGGGCCTGAAGCTGCAAGGTGTCCGCAACCGCAAGGTGCTCGACGAAGTGGCCGAACACTCGCTGCGCGGCGCGAACCTGTGGGACGAGGTCAAGGACCGGTTGAACACGCCCGGCGGTGGACTGTCCGGCGGTCAGCAGCAGCGCCTGTGCATCGCGCGCGCCATCGCCGTGCAGCCTGACGTGTTGCTGATGGACGAACCGTGTTCGGCGCTGGACCCGATCTCGACGATGGCCGTCGAAGACCTGATCAGTGAGTTGAAGCAGGACTACACGATCGTCATCGTCACCCACAACATGCAGCAGGCCGCCCGGGTCAGCGACCTGACGGCGTTCTTCAATCTGGAAGCCACCGGCCAGCCCGGCCGGCTCGTCGAGATCGACGCCACGGAAAAGATTTTCTCCAACCCGAGCGAGAAGGCCACCGAGGACTACATCTCCGGACGCTTCGGCTGAGGTCTAGTCGGAGGAGGCTTTCGGTTCCTCGTCGGGGAGGCTGCCGGTCGCCTGGAAGATGACGCGCCGCGCCACCTCGACCGCGTGGTCGGCAAAACGCTCGTAGAACCTGCCCAGCAGCGTCACGTCGACGGCCGCGGCCACACCGTACTTCCATTTGCGGTCCATCAGCACCGAGAACAGGTGGCGGTGCAGATCGTCCATGGCGTCGTCTTCTTCACGGATGCGGGCGGCTTTCTCCGGATCGCGGGACAGTACCACCTCTTGGGCGCTGTTGCCCAAATCAACTGCGAGCCGTCCCATTTCGGCGAAGTATCCGTTGACCTCCTCTGGCAGCGCGTGCTGTGGATGCCGCCGGCGGGCGATCTTGGCGACGTGCAGGGCCAGCGCGCCCATCCGGTCGATGTCGGCGACCATCTGGATGGCGCTCACGATCGACCTGAGATCGCCCGCCACCGGTGCTTGCAACGCCAGCAGCACGAAGGCGCTCTCCTCGGCGCGGGCGCTCATCGCCGCGATCTGCTCGTGGTCGGAGATCACCTGTTCGGCCAGCACGAGGTCGGCCTGCAGCAGGGCCTGGGTGGCGCACTCCATGGCAACACCCGCCAGTCCGCACATCTCGCCGAGCTGGTCGGACAAGCCCGCAAGCTGCTCATGGTAGGCGGTCCGCATCTGCCAAGCTTACGTTCTTGGCGGGGGAAACGGCGAGCAGACGCTCACCGCATCAGGCTATTCGCAGGTGGTGTCTGCTGCGTTGGTGACCGTCAGATCTTCGGGAAGTTTGATCGGCGTGTCGCCCGAATTGCGTTCGATCTGCACGCTGACCGGTGAGCCCGTGGGCGGCGGATCGGCGACGGAGTTGAAGTCCGGACCGAGCACGACCTGGACGACCTGGCCGTAGCCCGATACCCGGTGCACCCTGGAATTGGCGAACGCCGCCGCCACCGTCGCGGCCGCCTGTTCGTTGCCGGGAGAGAAGAACACCGTCGTGGCCTTCAGTGCACTGGGGTAGTCGTCGGGCGTCATCACGTTGAACCCGTCCCGCTTGAGCTGCGTGGTGGCGGCGGCGGCGAGGCCGGACTTGGCGGTCGCGTTGGACACGCGCACCGTCACCTCGTGCGGCGAAGTCGTCGTCACCTGTTCGCGCCGCACCTGCGGGCCCGGGGCCGGCGTGGGGGTCGGTGTGGTCGCCGACCCCGAGGCCGAGGAGGCCCCCAGTCGTTGTGCGTTGTGGTCGTTCTCCAGGGGTAGGGGGTCGTCGTTGATGATGGCGTCGAAAAGTGCCCGCATGTCGGCCGTGCGTGGTGGTTCGTCACCGTTTTCGTCCGTTATCCCGGTCGGCACGGTGACGAAGGTGATGTGCCCGGCGGCGATTCCCTGCAGCGACTGCCCCAGCTGGACAAGGTCTTTCGTCTTGACGTTGTCGACGTAACTGTCGCCGATGAAGAGGTTGACGACGTTGTTGAGTTTGTTGAGGTCCAGCAACGTGTCCTCGGAGATGAGCGAGCGCAGCAGCGACGACAGGAACAACTGCTGGCGTTTTATGCGCCCGTAGTCGCCGTTGTTCTCGGTGGTGACCTGGCGGGCCCGCACATAGTTCAGTGCAGTCGGGCCGTCGATGACCTGGCGTCCTGCGTGTTTGAGCACTGTGCCCAGTTCGTAGTCGTGCAGCGGCGCGCTGGTGCACACCTCGACACCGCCCAGTGCCTCGACCATTTTCGCGAACCCGGAGAAGTCGACGGCGATGAATCGGTTGATGCTCAGGCCCGACAGCTTCTGGACTTCTGTGACCAAACACTTCGGACCGCCGAAGGAGAACGTCGAGTTCAGTTTCGTCGTGGTGTAGACGACCCGTGGACTCCACGTGCCTGTCTTGTCGTCGTAGATGGGGCCGTACTTGCCGGTTTCGGGGTTCCAGACCTCGCACTGGATCGGGGTGATCGCCAGGTCGCGGGGGAAGGAGACCACCACCACGCGTTTGCGGTTCGCCGGAATGTTGACCAGCATGACGGTGTCCGACCGCGCGCCACCGGCGTCGTCGGCGTCGCCGGCTCCCATGTTGGCGTTGTCCCCCAATCGCGAATCCACGCCGACGATCAGGAAGTCTTCATCGCCGTACTGGCCGCCGGGGTCGACGATGTCGCGCGAGTGCGGGTCGAGCGCGCTGACGGTGTTGAGCCGGTTGTTCTTCGACGTCGCCCACTGCCACGCCCCGCCGGTCGTGACGAGGGACAGCACGGCCAGGAGTGCCGCCAGCGAGCGGCCGGCATAGAGCAGGGGCCGGCGCCGGGGCCTGGGGGTCGGCTCGCGCCGTTCGTGTGCGTCGACGGGTGGTGTCCGGCGGCCGCGCCTGCGCAGCAGCCTGCGCGGCGCCTTGGTGGTCGGGTCCGGTTGCTCGGGGTCGTGGTGCGGCGGGGGCGCGACCCCCAGGTCGGGGACCTGTGAGCTGAGCTCGAGCCAATAGGCGGGTGTGGCGATGACCTCGGTGTCCTGTTGATCGATGGACACCTCGGGCGCGGCATCGGCACGCGCGGCGTCCGGGGCTGCCTTTTCCGCAGGGGTGTCGGCCACGCGGTGGCGCCCGGGCCGAGCGGTGGGCGGCGCGCCGAACTTGGCGATCAGGTCGGCGACGGTGATCCCGCCACGGGTGTGGGATCCGCCCTGCCCGCGCTCGCCCGGCTTCGGTTCCTCAGTGGTGCCGGGTTCCACGGCATCACAGGACTCTCCGGATGCGTCGGGGGAGTCGGGCTGCCATTGGTGCGCGCTGTGATCCAGCGCCGGGTCGGAGAACCGCTCCCATGGTGCAAAGTGTCGGCCCTCACCGGGACCGGACCCGCGCCGGTCGCCGAGAGCGGCGTCTGCCCCGCCGTCACCCATGTCCTGCCGGCCTCCGAATCTTCGATGCGGACGCCGAACGCGCGTCCGTAGCAAGCAAGGCTCACATCGTACTGAGTTCTGGGTCCGGACGCGATTTCGTGCCCGGGTTCAGCCGCCGGAGTGCATGACGTCCGCTGCCGCCGGGACGCTGCAGTCGTCCGGGTCGTTCAGCCAGCCGTCGGGCAGGGCCACGCGGGCCGGTGACCCTTGCCGGCCCCGCGGGCCGGTGGCCGTCTCCGGGAACGGAACGGTCCCATCCAGCCGGTCCAGCAGCGAGTCGAGTTCGTCGAGCGTCATGACCATGGCCAGCGCCCGGCGCAGATCCGACCCGGCGGGGAAGCCGTGCAGGTACCACGCGACATGTTTGCGAATGTCGCGCATGCCCTTGTCTTCTCCGAAGTGGGCGGCCAGCAGTCGGCCGTGGCGGCGGACGATGTCGGCGACCTCGCCGAGGGAGGGTGGGGTGGGTTGCGCGCTGCCGGTGAATGCGGCCGAGAGTTCGGCGAAGAGCCACGGCCGGCCCAGGCAGCCCCGGCCGATGACGACGCCGTCGCAGCCGGTGGCGGCCATCATCGCCAGCGCGTCGCTGGCGTCGTAGATATCCCCGTTGCCGAGTACCGGGATCGTGCGCACCTGCTGCTTGAGCGCCGCGATCTGTTCCCAGTCGGCAGTGCCGGAGTAGCGTTGTGCCGCCGTGCGGGCGTGCAGGGCCACAGCCGCGGCACCTTCGGCCTCGGCGATGCGGCCGGCGTCGAGGTGGGTGTGGTGTTCGTCGTCGATGCCGATGCGGAACTTGACGGTCACCGGGATGTCGGTGCCTTCGGTGGCGCGGACGGCCGCGGCGACGATCTGCCCGAACAACCGCCGCTTGTACGGCAGCGCCGCCCCGCCGCCGCGCTTGGTGACCTTGGGTACCGGGCAGCCGAAGTTCATGTCGATGTGGTCGGCCAAGCCCTCGTCGGCGATCATCTTGGCGGCGGCATACGTGGTGACTGGGTCGACGGTGTAGACCTGCAGCGACCGGGGCGACTCGTCCGGGGCGAAGGTCGTCATGTGCATGGTGACCGGGTGGCGCTCGACGAGAGCGCGGGCGGTCACCATCTCGCAGACGTACAGTCCGCTGACCGTGCCGGCCTTCTCCTTCTCGAGCTCACGGCACAGCGTCCGGAATGCGACGTTGGTCACGCCTGCCATCGGGGCCAGCACCACCGGGCTGGCGAGCGTGATCGGTCCGATGCGCAAGGTCGTTACCGGCGGCTCATCACCAGCTTGCCCGCCGTCTTATGCAGTTCCTGGGCGGTGGTCCGCTTGCCCGTGCGTACTTCGCGGTCGAGTTGGCGCTGCTTGGACACTTCGAACTTCTCGCAGGCCTGCTCGAGTTCCTTGACCAGCACGGCCAAGTCGTCGCGCAGCTCGGCCCCCTTGCCGGTGAAGTCCTCGCGTTCGAAGATGCGCCATTTCTTCAGGATCGGCATCACGACATCGTCGAGGTGGATGCGCGGGTCGTAGACCCCGCCGACGGCGATGAAGACGGCTTTGCGCCGGAACTCGGGCACCTGGAAGCCCGGCATCTGGAAGTTCCGCAGGATCAGGTGCAGTGACTTCATCGCCTGGTTGGGCGCCAGGTCGAACGCCGCCTCGCTGACGTCACGGTAGAAGATCATGTGCAGGTTCTCGTCGGCCGAGATCTTGGCCATCAGCTGGTCGGCGACCGGGTCGTTGCAGGCCTTGCCGGTGTTGCGGTGTGAGATCCGGGTGGCCAATTCCTGGAAGCTGACGTAGATGACGGAGTGGGTCAGGGTTTCGGCGAAGTATTCGCCCTGGCGGTTCTGCCCCGGGCTGAAGCCGCGGTTCACCACCTCGATGCGAAGCTTCTCCAGCTCCACGGGATCGACCGCCCGCGTGACCACCAGGTAGTCACGCAGCGCGATCCCGTGCCTGTTCTCCTCGGCGGTCCAGCGGTTGACCCATTGCCCCCACGCCCCGTCCATGCTGAAGTTCATCGCGATCTCGCGGTGATAGGACGGCAGGTTGTCCTCGGTGACCAGGTTCTGAACCATCGCCACCTGGGCGACGTCGGAAAGCTTGCTCTGCTCGGGGTGCCAGTCCTGGCCGCCGAGCGCGTAATAGTTTTTGCCGTCCGACCACGGGATGTAGTCGTGCGGATTCCAGTCCTTGTGCATGCTCAGGTGCCGGTTCAGGTTCTTCTCGACTACTGGCTCGAGTTCCCGCAACAGCTGTAGGTCGGTCAGCTCAGCTGACATGGCTCCTCCAGTTATCTGTGTCGATTAGTAGCGGCCAATATATCTGTGTACTCCAGTAGCATCAAGTTTCCGCGCCCGCGCGGGAAGGTTACAGTTCGGCATCCGGGCGCCGGTGTGCCGGACACTCGGTTCGCCGCGACGCCGCTGAAACCCGTTACTCCGAATGACCCGGCCCGGGGGCAGGGACGTAGGGGGCCGCCGTGGCGAACAGCATGTTGACGCAGTAGTCGATGAACTGTTCTCGGGTGGCGCCGAGCTGGCCGTTGAGGTAGGCGGTGAACAGGCTCGACAAACCGCCGACGAGGCTGGTGGCGATCATCTTCTGCAGCACGGGATCGCCGATCTGGGACAGCTTGCGGACCAGCAGGTCGATGAAGTTGGGCATCCACTGCGCTCCCGAGCGGGTCAGAATGGGCTCCGCCGCCGGTGCGAGCAGCAGTACGCGGCCCCGGACCGGATCGTCGACCATCAGCTCGACGAAACGCTCGACGGCGTCACGAGGCGTCTTCGCCGAATCGAGCGTGCTCATCGCCCGCGTGCACACGTCGTCGTAAACCGCGCGCACGAATCCGTCGCGGTCGGAGAAGCTCTCGTAGAAATAGCGCTCGGTCAGTGCGGCCTGACGGCACACCGCGCGGACGGTCAAAGCCGGTCCGCGGTCGCTGCCCAGCAGCTGCACACCGGCGGCAACGAGGTCGGCGCGGCGCAGCGCGTGACGACGCTCCACGGGGACGCCGGTCCAACGGCTCCGTCGTTGACCGGACCGCACATCTCTCCTAAGGTGACTATTGACAACGCATGTAGTCAAAGTCTACCGAGGGCCACGGGGATCTCAACAGTGACTCAAGATACGTCCGCAGAATGTTCGGTGACGAGCGGCTTCGACGGCGCGACCGCATCCGACGGCATGGCCGCCGGATGCCCGGTGTCGCCGCTGGGTTACGAGTCTCCGCCGCTTCCACTCGGTCCGGATTCGCTCACCTGGCAGTACTTCGGGGACTGGCGGGGCATGCTGCAGGGGCCGTGGGCGGGGTCCATGCAGAACATGCACCCGCAGTTGGGTGCGGCCGTCATCGACCACTCGACGTTCTTCCGGGAACGCTGGCCGCGCTTGCTGCGCTCGCTGTACCCGATCGGTGGCGTGGTCTTCGACGGCGACCGCGCTCCGGTCACCGGCGCCGAGGTCCGTGACTACCACGCCGAGATCAAAGGCGTCGACGAACAGGGCCGCCGCTACCACGCGTTGAACCCCGACGTCTTCTACTGGGCACACGCCACCTTCTTCGTCGGCACGATTCACGTGGCCGAGCGGTTCTGCGGCGGTCTGACGGAGGCGCAGAAACGGCAACTCTTCGACGAGCACGTCCAGTGGTACCGGATGTATGGCATGAGCATGCGGCCGGTGCCGGCGTCGTGGGAGGAATTCCAGGTCTACTGGGATCACATGTGCCGCAACGTATTGGAGAACAACTACGCGGCGCGCGCCGTGCTTGACCTGACCGGGTTGCCCAAACCGCCTTTCGCGCAATGGGTTCCGGATTGGCTATGGGCCGCCCAGCGCAGACTGCTGGCGCCGTTCTTCGTCTGGGTGACCGTCGGACTTTACGATCCGCCGGTGCGCGAGCTGATGGGTTACACCTGGTCGGCGCGCGACGAATGGCTGCACCGACGGTTCGGCGACGCCGTGCGCCTGGTCTTCGCGCTGGTGCCCGGGCGGTTCCGCAAGCACCCCCGGGCCCGCGCCGGATGGGATCGCGCCAACGGGCGAATCCCGGCCGACACGCCGTTGGTTCAGACTCCGGCGCGCAATCTGCCGCCGGTCGACGAGCGCGACAACCCCAAGCATTACTGCCCGAACGTGTCGTAACGCCTTCGGGGGAGGCGCATCTCACACGTGGGCGTGCTGATGAACCTCTTCGAGCCCGAGCTGGTGCGCGTGCTGATGGGCGTGCCGGGTTCCGTCGGCGTGGGCGTGCGGGTGTTCGTGCGTGACGTGTTCGTGCTCGTGGGTGGTGTGTGCGTGTACGTGCGCGACGTCGCCGTGCCGGTGTTCATGCGCATGCGGCGCGTCATGGCCGTGCTGTTCGCTCATGCTTCGTTCTCCTCGGTCTGCGGAACAAGTCCTGCCGGCCCATCGGGCTGTCTGACATTAATTGCATTGATATGCAGATAATATCGACATGTCCGGCAGCGCTGTCAAGCTCGGGTGTTCAGCCCCCGGGCACCACGGTCGACGTGCGCCGGCCGCCGTTGCGTTCGTTCCAGAGCCGATAGACATCCACCGCGGCGTCTCGGGGTTCATAGCGCATCGGCAGTCGCCGGTGCTCCCAGTTCTTCGCGAATTCGTCGTAGAACGTGGCGAGTTCGAAGTATTTGCGGTCGTCGAGGTAGTACTGCGCATAGGCCTCGCGGGTGGTCAGGAAGACGACTTCCCGCGGTGAGCAGTAATACAGCGAGCCCAGGCACATCGGGCACGGGTGGGCGAGAATGTAGATGGTGCTGTCGACCAGGTGCTCGGTACCCAACTTCCGGCACGCGTCCCGGATGGCGAGGATCTCCGCGTGGGCGGTCGGGTCGTTGGTCTGGGCGGCCTGGTTGGCGCTTTCGGCGAGTACTTCGCCGTCGTTGACGATCACGGCCGCGAACGGACGACCTCCCTCGGCGACGTTGCGGCGGGCCAGGTCGATCGTGCGACGGGCGAAGTCGGTCATGTATCGCAGGCTAATCTCGACGGCGGGCGACCAGCGGTGCCAAAGAGATTCTTCTCTATCGCGCTTCTCCGGAGCGGCACGGGAGCACCGGGTCGTCCCCGCGGTGTGTTGGCGCCAAACGCGCCTATGAGCTCAGCAAGTTCTCCTTCAGACGGCTCGTAAGCATCTCCTGGAACACGGCGCGCGCCGGGTCGTAGAGGTCCTGGAAGGTCGTCACCACCGCGTTGCGGTCGAATTCGGGAATGGAACCGGTCGGGGTCCAGAAGCTGTCGATATCCATCAGGAAGAACGGTCCCTGCTGGGGCGGCATGGTTCGGCGCAGGTGATAGTTCTGGTCGAGGGCCTGACCCACACCGGGGCCGTAGCGCACGATCATCGACTTGCCCGGGTTCGCCTCGCGGTAGACCGCGGCGCCCTGCCATTCGGTCAGCGTCAGGCCGCCAGGAGCGATGCGCTGCGGGCCCAGCAGCGGCTCGGCGATCCAGTTGGCCCACTCGACCCGTCCGTCCACGCCCATGGGGACCCGGATCTCGAGGACATAGCGCAGGCCGATGCGCTCCACCCCGACGAGCGAGGAAACCTGTGAGCGTGCGTCGATGACCCGCATCATGATCTCGAGTAACGACTCGAAATTCGAGTAGGCGGTGGTCTCGATGACCACGGCCTGGTTCTTCATCGAGGCGGCCAGCGTGTTGTCCCGGTTGACGTAGCGATTGAAGCGCTCGGCGGCAGGCTGGGGGCTTCCGCCGGCGCCCATGCCCCACGCCATATCTTGGGCCTGGCGCTCGATGGGGAGATGGTCGGCGAGCAGCCGTTTGAGCTGTGCGCTCGATGATTCGCTGAGGGAATCCGCTGCGGGGTGACGGACTTCCAGCGTTACCAGGGCAACGGGTGCATTCGGGGCGGCCGCATCGATAGTCATCTTGGGAAGCATAGCCAAGCCGTTTTCAGTTCAGACGGGGTTATCCCGCGTGGCTGCGGTCGTGTGGCAGGCGACTGCACTTCGCGCCGCGTCCAGACGCCGCTATACCGCTCTCGAACCCTGCACCAGCGCCGATACGCCGATACGCCGATGCGCACCCAGCTCGCCGATCTGTTGGGCGTCCGCCCGGATCGCGCTAAGCGCCGCCATGGCATGTGCGCGTCCTGTGTGCCCGGTCCGGCGACGGCCGCCGGATCAACGGTCAACGGCCGGTGATCATCGGATGAAACTCCGGAGTCGGGCATCGTCCGAGGTGGCGGGCCGTGTCCGCCGCGTGCGTGGTGCCCCCACTAGGACTCGAACCTAGGACCTGCGGATTAAAAGTCCGTAGCTCTACCAACTGAGCTATAGGGGCCGGAGCAATCAGGATACTGGGTACCGGAAATCGGCTCGTTTGAGGATTGGGGCCACGGTGACCTAAGCTGGCGTGGCTCCCAACGTAACCATGTTGCGGGTACCCCGGAGAGATTCGGTTCTGGCCCCCTTCGTCTAGCGGCCTAGGACGCCGCCCTTTCAAGGCGGTAGCGCGGGTTCGAATCCCGTAGGGGGTACGGCGACGCGGCGACGCGGAGCAGCAGCAAGGCCCTGTGGCGCAGTTGGTTAGCGCGCCGCCCTGTCACGGCGGAGGTCGCGGGTTCGAGTCCCGTCAGGGTCGCCAGACGGCGAGGCACTCATTTTGCCTTCCGGCCAGGTAGCTCAGTCGGTACGAGCGTCCGCCTGAAAAGCGGAAGGTCGCCGGTTCGATCCCGGCCCTGGCCACCAGGCTTGACCTGCATAGACACGGGTTATGCACTCGATGGTTGGTTTGACTCGTCCGGTTCTTGTCCGGTCGTCGGTGGTTGAATTTCAGTTGCGTGAAGCTGATCGAGGTTGGTTGCCACTTGGTCTAGTTCGTCGGCGTAGAGATCGCTGTAAATATTCGCGGTGACGGTAGGCGTGGAATGACCCATTGTTTTCTGGACGTAGCGCAGGTCTGCCCCCGATTTTCGGGCCAGGCTGGCGTAGGTATGGCGCAGCTCGTGAATCGTCAGCGGCGCCAGGTCGGTTTTCTTCAGGACTTTGTTCCAGTGCGTGTGCCGGCGCCAGTTGTTGGATCGCAACAGTTTTCCGTTGGGCGAGGTGACGGCGGACTCGTCGGGATCCCGGCCACCGATGCGCCGCTTGAAGATGTCGACGACGACTTGGGGGAGCGGGACGGTGCGGATCCCGGCGCGGGTCTTTGGAGGGCCGACGACGATCTGGCCCTCTACTTCTGGTGCTGCCCGTCGAACGTAGAGGCGGCGAGCGGTCAGGTCGATGTCCTTGACGCGGAGGCCCACGAGTTCGGACCAGCGCAGGCCGGTGTAAGCGAGGATTGTCACGACGTCGCCCTGATCCCCGCACGCGGCGGCCAATGTCTGGACCTCCTGCGCGGTGAGGTAGCGGTGACGCTCCCGCTCGGGAATGCGACCCGCTGAGACACCGAGTGCCGGATTGCGGTGGATCCGGCCGTCTTGGTGGGCGACGTCGAGAATCGATCGCAGCAGTCGCAGCGTGGAGACCCTCGCCCACGGGCCGACCGTCAAGCCGTCAACGAATGCCTGGACCTCGGCGCGGGTGATCTCGTCGACGGGCACATGGCCGAACTGTGGGGCAATCCGGAGTTCCCAGTGCTGGGTGTAGCCGCTCCAGGTCTTCGGCGACACCGCGGGCTTCTTGGACTCCCGGAACTGCGTCCATATCCGACTCAGCGGTGTGCGGCCCAGGCGGGGGTCGAAGCGGCGTGCCCCGAGCGCGGCTTCGTTGTCGCGTTCGGATTTGAACGCCTTCGCCTCGCGCAGCGTCGGGAACGTGGCCGATGTTTCGACCCAGCCGGACGGAGCGTCCGGATCACGAATCAGGTAGCGGACCTGATACCGCGGCTGCCCGGCTGCATTGAGGCGCTTTCGGATGCCCCGGGGCGTGTTGCCGGCCATTAGCGACGCACCTGCTTCAGCCAGGTCCGGACTTCGGCACAGTCCCAGCGGCGCACTCGCTCGGACAACGTGTAGCAGGGTGGGCCGATCTGCTCGCCGGTCGTTTCGCGGATCGCCGCCCAGCGGTTAAGGGTTGCGGCCGAGACGCCGAGAAGCGCCGACACCTGCTCTGCGGTCAGCAGCTCGGGGAAGTTGCCTGCAGTGACGAGTGCCTCCCGGAGGCCGTGACTGACCATCGCTTCACCTCACTGCGCGGATAGAGTCGAACCAGGCACGCGTGCGCTGCAATCCGGCGTCGGCGTCGGATTGACCGCCGGCGATTCCCCAGAGGTCGAATGCCCACCGCTCCAGCGCGGAGATCGTCGTCTCGCTGCAGCGCTGGAGCTCGGCGTCGTCGTCCAGGGCCAGGGCGGTGCCGAGCACTTCGCCGTAGGACCAGAGATGCCGGTACTCGTCCCAACCGTGTCGGCGGACCAGGTTGGCGCGGTACATCAGATCGTCGGCATGCTGAGTCAATTGGTCCTGGTTGGGCGGTTCGAAGAGGGGCCGGTCGTCGTTCATTGCCCTGCCTTTCCCCCGCTGATGCGAATCCGTCCGTACTGGCTTGCAGTGGAACGGATTTGGTCGTCAGACCAGTAGTCCGCGCGAACCCGGATCACATGCCCGTCTGCAGCGACGACATAACCAGTGCCAGGTGTCTCAGGACTGATGCGGTGCGCGGGCGCGGCATCGGCCATACCGTCGCCGAGAACCATCGCCACCTCGTCACGGGAACGAAGGCGGAGCGCAATGGTCTGGGTGAACAGCCCTCGCATCGGTAGGACGTCTTTGCGGGGATCCTGCAGGAACGCAGCCACCACGATTCCCAGCGCGCGGCCTTTGGTCAGAATCCGCGACAACGAGGCAGCGGCTTCTTTACGCAGTGCAGCATCGCTCATGTAGGCGGTCACGCCGGCCAGTTCGTCGATCAGCAGCACGATCAGGGGAGCCGACTTTGTCGGGGTATGTTCGCGGGCGTTTCCAGCCATCTGCGTGCCGCGCTTGTCCATCAACTTTTCCAGTCCTGCAAGGGTTTTCACTGTGTCGGCCTCGGTGGTGGCGACCTTGGTGAACAAGCGAGCGCCGACTGATAGTTCGATGCCGTATTTGAGGTCGATGCCGATCAGGTGGACCAGGCCGGCCGCGACCGCTGGGCCGAAGCCGCCGGCGATGCCCCAAAAGACCGACCCTTTACCTGCGCCCGAGCAGCCCACGGTCAAGGTGTGTCGTCCGGCGACGTGCAGCCTCCACGGGGCGCCGTTTTCGCAGCGTCCAAGCGTGACTCTGGTGGTAGCGACTGCCGTGGGAGAGGCGGCATGGCCGACTGACGAGAGTTGCTCGCGCATGACCAGTTCGATCCGCACGGTGCCGGGTGCGACCACGACTGACTGGGCTGCATGGGCCTGTGCGGCGTCGCGGATGGCCGGGACGGCGCGTTCGAGATCCTCGACGGTTAGACCCATTCGCGTCCGCACGGTCAGGGCCAGGCAGTTGTCGGATGCGTTGACCTGTAACAGCTTTGGATGAGTCCATCGTGTCTGCGTGACCGTCCGCCCTTCGTGGTCCTTGCGGGTGACTTGCTCAGCGGCGGACAACCCGCAGCGTCTCGACAACCGCTCCCATGTGACGTACGCCCACAGCCTCCAGCGCATGCGCCGGACGGGGCGAGCGAAGTACAGTTCGTAGGTCTTCGGTGACTGCAGCCGCCAAGCAATTAGAACCGCAGCGGTGATCCCTACGGCTATCGCGACCCACGCCAAGCCGCTCATCACCAGGTCCAGGAAGCTGTCAAACCGTAGAGGGGTGTCGGGGTCGGTGAGTTCGTATGGGTCGGGATTCATGCCGACGCCCGCCCCGTGCTCGAAGCTGCGGACGGCTTGCCCGGTGCGCTCATGCCCGAGGCCCGAAACGACCACGCGATACGGGAGAAATCTCCCGATCGCTCGATGTACGGCAATGCCATCAAGCCCTCGAAAACGACGGGAGTGAAGGGTGTTCCGCTGGTGTTGGTGGGGGCAACGGGCTGCGTTTGGGCGGCGAACTTGACCGTCACCGTGCGACTGCGCTTGGGTGCGGCGGGATCGCCATCGAGTACTTCGACTTGCCACATTGGCCAACCGGTCTCGCGGTCGGTCGCCTGGACGCGGTTGTCGCCCGAGGACTTATCGAAATCGATCATCGGCGTCACCTCCGAGACGAGGAACGCGCCGAGTGAGAACACCTGGTCGTGGCCGATCTGGAGCCATTTGGGGATGGACATTGTGGAACCCTTCCGAGTGATCTGAACTAGAGGACTATACGACCTAGTCGGCTAGAGGAGTATGTCAAGCATTCGGCGGTGTTTGGGTTTTTCGCGAAGGATCAGCGCGCTGAGAAGTCGTATTCGAGCAGGTAGGCGGATGCCACCTTGACCGTGTCGCACACTTCGACAGCCACGTCGTTCGTGTCGTAGGCCGTCCGAACCACAGTCAGGACGGGTACACCTGCCGCGAGTTGCAGGATGCGTCGTTCGTCGGGGGTGGGCATCCGCGCGCCGACTTCCTCGGTGAACCGGGCGAGAGTGTGGCCGGCCTCTTCGAGTCGCGCATAGATTCCACCAGGCCCGGTATCGGCTTGTTCGATCTTGGTGCCCCGGGCGAATGCGGCAGGAATGTACGAAATCGCCGTCTCGATTGGCCGGCCATCGGTGAGGTAACGCCGTGAGCGCACGACAACGTCATCGTTTGGTGTCAAACGGAGGCGTTCGGCGACAACCGAATTCGGCTTCTCACGCACCACTGTGATGTTGTCGACTTGGGGCGTGTAACCGGATTTCTCCGCTTCGACGGTGAACGCCGCCTTGCCGCTGGCGCGATGCCGCCGCGCGAACCGATCAGATGCGAGGCGCCGAATTGGGGGAACCGGGCGGACGAACACTCCGCGGCCGTGCTCGGAGCTCACCAATCCTTCAGAACGTAGTTCCTGCACAGCCTGGCGGACTGTCATCCGGGCGACCCCGAAGTGGTCGATCAACGCTGCTTCGGACGGCAAACGTGCCCCTGCGGATAGCTGGCCCGAGCTGATAGCTTCGCGCAACATGCTGGCGATCTGCCGATATGGCGGCTTGTCGTCCGCTCGATCGATCTGGCCAAATTGGAGCACGTGCGATCCTTCCCATACATGTCTAGACGACTAGTCTATGAAAACGACGCGGTTATGTCACTACCGGAGTCCAGGCAGGAGATGGAGTCTCGCATGGCAACCACACCTAAACACTCGGTCAGCGTCGCTGGCATCGTGGTCGGTGAGGATGACCGTGTCCTGGTCATCAAGCGCGATGATAGTGGCCATTGGGAAGCGCCCGGGGGCGTCCTTGAGCTCGATGAATCATTTGAGAGCGGCGTTCAGCGCGAGGTGCTGGAAGAGACCGGACTTGAGGTCGCTGTCGAGCGGCTCACTGGTGTCTACAAGAATCTGACCCACGGCATTGTCGCGCTGGTCTACCGTTGCCGGCCGACCGGGGGCGAACCTCACGTGACCGAGGAAGCTCGTGAAATCCGTTGGATGACAAAGGAAGAGGTTCGATCAGCCATGACGCCCGCGTTCGGGGTGCGTGTCCTGGATGCATTCGAGGAAGCGCCGCAGTCGCGGGTCCACGACGGTGTCAACCTTGTGTCGGACTAGGGCGTGTCTCCCGATTTGTTGCTTCCTACGCGGGAATGGATTACGGCGCAGGCTAACAGGACACCACCGAGGTAGGTTAGGGCGTATTTGTCG